>CBIMJO010001275.1:0-3605 GCA_966244135.1 uncultured Actinocrispum sp.
CCAGGGCTACGGCGAACTGGCCGTGGCGCTGCACGCCGCCGGATGGCGGGACGAAGGATCGGGAATGCTCGACCCGGTCGTCGACGCCCTGCACGCCCTGCGCCCGGCCGGCACCCCGATCGACGACACCAGGCTCGCGGTCGCCGCCCTGCACCAAGCCCTCGCCACGGAACCCTTGTACGGTCCGGCTTTCCGCCGCAGCGCGGGACTCGAGAACGCCGACCCGGCCGCTCAGCTCCGCTGGTGGACCACCCACCTCGCCCGCTCCCTTGGCCTCCGGTAACGACAAAACCGCCCTGGCCGGAGAGCCAGGGCGGTTCTGGAACCATTGTCAGGAGTGGACCAGTTCGTTCACCTGCTGCGGGCGAAACGGCGCCGGGGCAGACTTGGCGCGGATCCGGCGATACACGACACCTCCGGTGATCGCGGCGCCCGCGCTCAGCAGGATCAGCACGACCAGAACCATCGTCGGTCCCCACGGCCAGGACTGCCCGGTCAGCTGGATGTCCGTCACCTGGTACTCCAGCGTCTTGGCGGCGAAGTGGGCCGTCGCCACGTCGTAGGTGCGGGCGATGTCGCGCAGCACCGGGTCGAACGCGAACTCTTCGGTCTGGTGCAGGTACTCGCCACCGGGCGCGCCGGCCTGCCGGCGGGCGGCGTCCAGCCCGGGCACGAGCAACCGGTCCAGGTCACCAGCGGCGGCGATCGTGCTGCGGGGCACGAAGGTCAGGCCGTGCCTGGAGCGGATCGGGGCGTCGCCGACGGCGATCGTGCGGCCGACCACGGACTGCTCGGTGTAGGACATGAACGCCGAGGCCAGTTCCAGCTCATCGGTGCCGTCCACCAGTTGCACGCCGATGGTCGTCGGGCCAGTCTGGTACGAGGAGTTCAACGGGGCCACCAGGTCCGCCCACTGCAGGCTGGCCTCGGGAATCCGGGCGGACGTGCCCGGCGAGTAGTACCGCCAGTGCACCCGGCCCGCGGCCTGACGAGCGGTGTCGCCGTCGGTGAGCCGTTCCAGGATCCGCAGCGCACCGTCTACTCCGGACACCACACCGGCGGTGGTGATGATGTTGCCGTCGTCGACGTACCGCAGGCCGGCCTCCCAGTTGACCTTGGTGAAGTCCTTGCGCAGCCCGGAAAGTCGCAACCAGTGCGAGGTCGCCGGGCGGCCGTCGAGCAGACCACTCGCCGCGAGGGTGCGCGCCCCAGCACAGACGCTGACGGTCAACGCACCATCGGCGGACTGCTGCCGCAGCCAGCCGGTGACCGAAGCCAGCTCGGTGGTGTCCATGTCCTGCTGGGCCGGGATCACAACGGCGTCCAGCTTGTCGCCGCGGTCGCTCAGCAGCCGCCCCAGCTCGTCGAACGTCATGTCCGGCACGATGTCCAGGCCACCAGTCAATGGAACCAGCCGCGCACCGGCCGACACGACGTAGGTGTTCACCTTGCCGGTGCCGGAAAGCACGTCGTACGGGCCAAGCAGGTCGGCCGCGTTGGTGCCGTTGCCGCTCACGACGAACGCCACGGTCGGCTTCGACGGATCGTGCGGCTTCGGCGTGGGGTCAACAGTCACGTGGTCAATGCGTGCTTCGTACTGGTCGGCGAACCGGCCGATGGTGTTCGTCGCGGAGATCGCGGCGGCGGGCAGCAAGGCGATCAGCACGACCGACGCCCGCCAGATCCACTTAGGACGGAAGGGTAACTTGTGATGGTGGTGCGTGTATTCCTCGTGCCGCCACAACATCACTCCCGCCATGGCGACGAACATCAACGTGTGCCCGAGCGACATCACCAGCATCTGCGACACCGCGCCGAACCAGTAAGGCACCAGGAGAACGACGAACGGGACGATCATCGCCAGGCCCATCTCGGCGATCCTGGGCCGGCTGTGCTTGCGGACCGCCATCCAGACCGACATGCCGATGGTCATGTCCGCGGCCATGATCAGCGTATCCAGGTCGAACCGGCCGGTCTTCGGGACGACCATGCCGAGCAGCACCATCCCGAGCAGCATCGCGATGGTCATCTCGGCGTAGTGCCAGAGGAACCGGCCCACCAGGCGGGCTTTGCCGGTGCGGGGCTCGTGGGTTGTCATCGCTGGGCTCCTAACGTGGTGGCTTGACGGCTCCAACGCTAGGAATCCGGGCGGACCGGCGAATCAGCGAAATCGCCGGTCGTCAGTGCGGGCGTTCGGCGAGCACCAGCCGCATGAGTTCGGCGCGCGAGGTGATGGCGGCCTTCTGGAAGACTTTCCGCAGGTGGTAGTCGACTGTCCGGGGGCTGAGGAACAGCTGCGCGGCGATCTCCCGGTTGGTCAGCCCCTCGCCGACGGCCATCGTGATGCGCAGTTCCTGCGGGGTGAGGGTGCTCAACGCGCCCGCTTCCGGGGTTCGCGCCGACTCGCCGGTGGCCCGCAGCTCGCCCTCAGCGCGGTCGGCCCAGGCAAGTGCCGCCAGGCGCCGGAAGTTCTCGGCCGCGGTCCGAAGGTGTTGCTGTGCCTCGGAACGGCGGCGATCGCGGCGGAGCTGCTCCCCCATCAGCAACTCCGTCCGCGCGAACTCCAGCGGCGCGTCGGCCAGGGCGTGCAGGCGCAGACTCTCGGTGTAGTCGCCGTCGCCGGTCAAGGCGTGGCACCGAGCGGTGAGCGCGGCCAGCGCTGGTGAGTCGACGGGTTCGGTCCACCGAGCGAATCGAGCCGTGGCCTCGGTGGCACCGGCGACATCGCCGGTCCGCACCAGGGCCTCCACGAGGTCCGGCACGACGCCCATGGCCAGGTCGCCCTCGCCGACCGCCTCGAAGTGCCGCACGGCCTCCTGGTGACGGCCCGCGACCAGGTCGATCAGCCCCAGCGCCCGCCTGGCGTAGGCCATCGCGTCGGCCAGCTGTAGGCCGGTGGCCTCGGCAAGGACGTCGTTGGCCAGCTCGGCCGCCTCCGCGCGACCTCGGATGGCCGCGCACAACGCCAGCAGACCTCGGTGGCGGCAGGCCGTGTTGGGTTGACCGACCTCGGCCGCGAACTGGCTGCCTTCCTCGGCATACGCCTCGGCCAGGCCGAACTTCCCGCGGGCGATCTCGTCGGCGACCTGGTATTCGAGATTCCACGAGAGGGCACCGAGCGCACCCGTGGTCCGCGCCAGCTGACCGGCGTCCCGGCACAGCCGCCGGCCCTGTTCCTCGGCGCCGAGCCAGCGCGAGATCGCCCCGGCCAGGGTCATCGTGATCGGGTCACCGAGCCCCTCGACCACGACCACCGGACCTGGATCGTGACCCGCCCGCGCCCGGCAGAGCCCCTGGAGCAGGCGCAGAACCGCTTCCGAAGGCGCGGCTTCGTCGAGCCAGCCCTGCAGGTCCGTCCAGGCCCGCGGCTGGTTCGTGCGGACGCCGAGGTCGGCGTACATCGCGACGGTCGGGGTGAAGCGTTCCGGGTCGATCCGCAGCGAGGCCGGGATCCACGGCCTGATCAGGTCCATCGCGTCCTCGGGCGACCCGGAGAACCCGGCGATGATCGCCCGCATGACGGCCACCGAGATCCGGTCCGCCTCGTCCAGCTCGGGTTCGCGCTCGGCCCGGTCGAGCAGCTCGATCGCCGACGGGGTGATCCC
>CBIMJO010001276.1:0-3604 GCA_966244135.1 uncultured Actinocrispum sp.
CAAAAGACGCAGATTTAGCATCCCTACGTTCTCCAACGGACGCGTGCGGTCCGGGTGAGCAACAGTGATCAAGCCCCATGGGGCCACTTCGGCGCCTGACGGACAGCCGTAAGTCGAGTTTCCATTGCTACGAGCACAAAGGCGCGATGCTGTGCCGCTCGAGAAGCCGTCGGGATCTCGGTATGTCGATCAGCACTGGAAAACGATGCGCCCAGCCGGCGGGTCACAGTCCAATGACGGTCGCCCTGGCGCGCTTGATCACACGTCCTTCAGTCATCAGCCCGAACAGAAAGGGAGATGGCGATGAGGAAATGGTTGACGATAGCCGCGATGATCGCCGTGTCGGCGGGAGTCACGTCGGCTACGCGACGGCAGTCCACACCCAAGGCCGCGGCGACCCGCTCCGGCTGCGCGGCGATGCGTTCCTGGAGATCGTGGCGCTGAGCGGGACGAACGACATCAACACTGGCGAGTCCACCTACAACCCACGCAACCTCAACGAACTGGTCAACGTGCGCGGCTGGCGGACGTTCCGACAGGCAGCGTCCGGCGGGAGCTTCGAGGGCTACACCACGATCGGGCTGGGAGTGCGGGCCAGACTGCCCTTCCGGGTGTTCACTTTGGACAGACCGAGCCGGATCGTGATCGATGTGGCACACCACTGGTGATCATTCCCGATCAGCGCGTGCCGCTCGGCCAACGCGAGAAACGTTAGCCGGCAATGAAAGCGTGGACCAGCCGCCGGGCAGTCGGCTGGTCATGCGACACTGATTGTTCGCCACACGAACGACTGCTGTGCGTAGTGCCAAGCCCCTCGGACACCAGTCATCCTCCATACCCGCACCACTCGGCATCGCTCTGGGGTCGCGGCCAGACGCCACACCAAACCCCTGCCTGCCGCAGCAACGGCAACCGCCGCACACCGTATTGCCGCCCGGCACATCGAGCCCCACAGCCGTTCCCATATCGGATGTCATTGCCTCACGGCGGAGGTGACAGCGCTCGCCTGATCGATCGGCTATCTCGATGGCACAGCGCTGCCACCCGCCTGACATCGCGAATGCAGCTTCGCCGGACTAGGCTCGGATGGAGATCTCATCGAAACTCTCCGACAGTTACCGTCAGCGCGGACCGAGGGAGCTACCGACGTGGTCGAGACGCACGACATCGTTCGCCCGCCTGCCGAGCTCAGTGCGGCTCTCGCGGCCATCGGCAGCGCGACGGCCAGCTCCGAGCTCAGCCGGATGGGTATCCGCAGCGCGTTCATTCATGGCCCGGTTTCGGTGACCCCCGGCGTGCGGGTGGCCGGCCCGGCGCTGACGTTGCAGTTCCTGCCGAAGCGGGAGGACCTCTACCCTGTCGACGAGTATGCCGAGCCGGAGAAGCAGCTGCACCGGCACGTCATGTACCAAGCCCAGCCCGGCGACATGATCGTCGTCGACGCGCGCGGCGACATGCGCAGCGGGGTGTTCGGCGAGATGATGCTGACCTACTTCAAGGGCCGCGGCGGCGCCGGTGTGGTGATCGATGGGTGCCTGCGCGATGTCGGCGAGGCCAAGAAGCTGGGTCTCGGGTTGTGGATCCGGGGCGCCACGCCGAACTTCCACGCCCAGACCGACATCGTCCCGGCCGCCGTCAACGTGCCGGTGGCGTGCGGTGGCACGCTCGTCGAGCCGGGCGACATCGTCGTCGCCGACGACGACGGGGCGGTCGTGGTGCCGGTCAAGCTCGCACCCGCCCTGCTGGCCGTCGCCCAGGAACACGCGGAATGGGAGGAGTTCTCCCGGATCCGGCTGGCCGAGGGCGGCGACATGCGGCTGTACTACCCGCTGTCGGACGAGGCCCGGCCCGAGTACGAGCGGTGGCGCGCCGAGCAGGGCCGAGCCTAGCTCCACAGCCGGTCGTGGCTCGACTCGGAGTCCCAGTGCGTCGTCTCGGCGAAGAACACCGGATCGCGCGGATCGAGGTGGCGGCGCAGCAGCTCCTCGTCGATGTCGCCGAACCCCAGTCCTGGCGTGTCCGGCACCGTGATGTGGCCGTCCTGGATCAGCGGGCGGGGCAGGCCGATGACGAGGTCGCTCCAGAACTCCACCTCGGCCGCGTGGTGTTCGAGCGCGAGGAAGTTCTCCGTGGCGGCGGCCAGGTGCACGCACGCCATCGTCGCGATCGGCGACGCCGCAAGGTGCAGCGCCATCGCGACCCCGCGCTCCTGCGCGTAGTCGCCGAGCCGTTTGGTCTCCGCGATCCCGCCCGCCGTCGCCGGGTCGGGGTGCACGACGCGGATGGCGCCGGCGTCCAGCAGCGGCCGGAAGCCGTCGAGCAGGTAGATGTCCTCCCCCGTGCACGTCGGGACGGCGACGGCCTCAGTGAGCTGGCGCCACTGGTCGGTCAGCTGCCACGGGATCAGGTCCTCGATCCACGCCAGGGTGAACGGTTCCAGCGCGCGGCCGATCCGGATGCAGGAGTCCAGGGCGATGTGGCCGAAGTGGTCGGCGGCGAGCGCGATGTCGTAGCCGACCACAGAGCGAACGGTGTCCACATAGGACACCAGGTGGTCGACGCCCTTCGCGGTGACCTGGATGCCGGTGAACGGATGCATCGTCGTGGAGTCCGCGCGGGCACCCGGTGGCGCGATCAGCGCCCCCGGCACATCCCAAAGCAGGTCGATGCCCACATCCATCTTCAACATCGTGAACCCGCGCTGCTTGCGCTCCAGCAGCCGGGCGCCCATCGCGTGCGGGTCCGGCAGCGACGGAGTGTCCGCGTAGCACCGGATCTCGTCCCGGAACCGGCCCCCGATCAGCGCGTACGCGGGCACTCCGTACGCCTTGCCGGCCAGGTCCATCAGCGCCATCTCGACGCCGGAGACCCCGCCGCCCTGGCGGCCGTGGAACCCGAACTGCTTGATCTTGCGGAAGATCTTGTCGACGTTGCAGGGATTCTCACCGACGAGCCGGCTCTTGAGCATGAGCGCGTAGGTGGCGCTGGCCTGGTCGCGCACCTCCCCGTAGCCGGCCAGCCCCTGGTTGGTGTCGATCCTGATGATCGACGAGCGGAAGGGCACGCCGGCCACGTTGGCCACCCGCAGGTCGGTGATGCGCAGGTCGCTCGGCCGGGACGCCGTCGCGACGTACTCCTCCGTGATCTCGCTCATCCCTTCACGGCCCCCGCGGTGAGGCCCTCGGTCAGGAACCGCTGCCCGAACCCGTACATGAGCACGACCGGGATGCTGATCAGCAGCGAGGCCGCGGCCAGCTGCCCCTGCGGCACCACGTCACCGAAGATCATCGACTGCATGCCGACGGGCAGCGTCTTGTAGTTGTCCTTGGTGATTAGCTTGGGCGTGATGGTCAGATCACGCTGGACCTCCTCGCCTCGCAGCAGCGCGAGGACGTTGCGAAGCGTCACCACACCTTCCCATGTGGGCTCGGAGATGAGTCCGATGTCGAACTTGGCCTGGTTGCCCTTCTCGGCGTCGTACAGCTTTAGGAGCCCGTTGTAGTCGTCACCAGTTACCGGCACGAGCGGTCGGCCGGCCGCCATGAGTGCCTTTGAAGCGCCGGCGGTAACCTGCCCGCCATCGGCCCAGATGCCGTCGATCTGC
>CBIMJO010001277.1:0-3599 GCA_966244135.1 uncultured Actinocrispum sp.
AACAACGAAGGCTTTACCGACCTGTGACAAACCCAACCCCGCCGTCCGCGCCAGCACCGAAGGCCAGCGCCACACCCTCGCCGCGGTTGATCCCGACAAAGCCCGTGCCGCGGCGGACATCCTCCGCGAGATCCTCCTAGTCCTAGGTGATCACCCCGAGTAACGACCTGGGTGCCGCACGCGAGAGTCCACGCGTGATCCTGGCAACTGTCGCCATGGTGATACGTGGCGCGATTGAGTCCCTCCTGCACGCCGGCGCTTCCGGCGCGTTGTCGTGGTCGATGCCCACGTGCACGTGCGTGATCGCCAGACTGCCGCGCGAGTGCTCATCCTCTGGGCGGTGTTGGGCGCGGCGGCGTCGCTGGCGGTCTGGGCCGTCCTCGTGACCGGAGCAGCGCGGGAGTCGCTGTTCCTGGCCGAGTCCGTAGTCGTTGTAGTGGTGGCGACAGTTCTGTCACCTCCGCGGTGCTGACCGGGTACTTCCACGATCTGCCCGAGCCTCGGGATCCAGGCGCCAATGGTGCCGGGCGGTCGCGGCTGCGGACGTTCCCGCAGATCGCGCGACAGTTGGTGGCGGGTGTTGTGCCGGTTGGGGTGGTGGTCGCGCTGCCGTGGGTGGGGGTCGGGCGGCAGTGACCCGGCCCCTGTTCTTACCCCTTACCCCCTTGGGGTATAAATGGAGGAGGTGCCTGTCGTGCCCCCGGCCTGGGTGGCCGGCCGCGCGGTGGGCTGGAGGACGGGAGTTGGCCGGCATGCGGGGATACACCGGGAACAAGGAGGATCACCTGCGGCGGTTGCGCCGGATCGAAGGTCAGGTCCGGGGGCTGCAGCGGATGGTCGACAGCGATGAGTACTGCATCGACATCCTGACCCAGATATCGGCGGCGACCAGGGCGTTGCAGGCGGTGTCGGTGTCGCTGCTCGACGAGCACCTGCGGCACTGTGTCAGCGAGGCGATCACCGAGGGCGGGCAGGCCGCCGACGAGAAGATCAAGGAAGCCAGCGACGCCATCGCGCGGCTGGTTCGTTCATAGAAAGGCTGGGAATGTCACTGGGATTGTCACAGTCCACGTACACGGTCCAGGGCATGACCTGCGGTCACTGCGTCAGCTCGGTGACCGAGGAGGTCAGTGAGATCGACGGCGTGCAGGGTGTCGACGTCGACCTGGCCAGCGGCCTGGTGACGGTCACCAGCGACCGCGACATCGCCGAGGAGGATGTGCGTGCGGCGGTGGTCGAGGCCGGTTACCAGCTGGTCTGATGCGTACCCTGGCGGTTTACCTCGTGATCCTCGCGGCGGTGTTCGTCGCGGGGTTCGCGATCGGTGCCGCGGCCGGCCCCGCACAGCAGCCCGTGACCGAGGTGAGCCATGACCACCACTCATGACCTGGGCCGGGTCGAGCTGTCCATCGGCGGCATGACCTGTGCCTCGTGCGCGAACCGGATCGAGCGCAAGCTGAACAAGCTCGACGGGGTGTCCGCGTCGGTCAACTACGCCACCGAGAAGGCGGTCGTCAGCTACCCGGAGTCGTTGTCGCCCAACGACCTGATCAAGACCGTCGAGACCGCGGGCTACACGGCGCAACTGGACGAGCCCGACAAGGACACCACCCGCGAGCTGCGGTTCCGGCTCGGCGTGGCGATCGTCCTGTCCCTCCCGGTGCTCCTGCTGTCGATGGTCCCGGCCTGGCAGTTCGACTACTGGGGATGGCTGGCGCTCGAGCTGGCCACGCCGGTGGTGCTGTGGTCGGCATGGCCGTTCCACAAGGCCGCGTGGACGAACCTGCGGCACGGAACGGCCACAATGGACACCCTGATCTCGATCGGGGTCGGCGCGGCCTACCTGTGGTCGGTGTACGCGCTGTTCTTCGGCCCGGCGGGCGAACCCGGGTTCCGGCACGGCTTCAGCCTGACCATCGAGCGGATGTCCGGCGCGCTCTACCTCGAGGTCGCGGCCGCGGTGACCACGTTCATCCTGGCCGGCCGGTACTTCGAGGCCCGGTCCAAGCGCCGCGCCGGAGCCGCCCTCAAGGCCCTGCTTTCCCTGGGCGCCAAGGATGTCGCCGTCCTCAGGAACGGCGAGGAGGTCCGGGTCCCGGTCGCGAACCTCAAGGCGGGCGAGGAGTTCGTGGTCCGCCCGGGGGAGAAGATCGCGACCGACGGCGTTGTCGCGGAAGGAAGTTCCGCGGTCGACGTGAGCATGATCACCGGTGAGTCGGTGCCGGTCGAGGTCTCGCCGGGCGACGCCGTGGTCGGCGGCTGCGTGAACGCGGGCGGCCGGCTGATCATCACCGCGACCCGCGTCGGCAAGGACACCCAGCTCGCGCAGATGGCCAAGCTGGTCACCGAAGCGCAGAGCGGCAAAGCGGCCGCCCAACGGCTGGCCGACCGGATCTCCGCGGTGTTCGTGCCCGTGGTGATCGCGCTTGCCGTGGGAACACTGGGTTTCTGGCTCGGCACCGGCGCCAACGCCAACACTGCGTTCACGGCCGCCGTGGCGGTCCTGATCATCGCCTGCCCCTGTGCGCTCGGTCTGGCCACGCCGACGGCGTTGCTGGTCGGCACGGGCCGGGGCGCTCAGCTGGGGATCCTGATCAAGGGCCCGGAGGTGCTGGAGTCGACCCGCAAGGTGGACACGATCGTGCTGGACAAGACCGGCACGGTGACCACCGGCACGATGAGCCTGGCCCACGTGCACACCATCGACGGCGTCACCGAAGAGGACGTCCTCCGCCTGGCCGGGGCCCTCGAACACGCCTCCGAACACCCCATCGGCCGCGCGATCGCCGCCGCGGCACCGGCACTCCCGCCGGTCACCGGGTTCCAGAACCTCGAAGGCCTGGGCGTCAAGGGAACCGTCGAGGGCAAGAGCGTTGTCGTCGGCCGGGCAAGGCTCTTCGACAACATCAGCGATCTTGAGGACGCCAAAACCGCGGCCGAACGCAAGGGCCACACCGCGGTCATCGTTGCCTGGGACGGCACACCCCGAGCCGTTCTGTCCATTGCGGACACTGTCAAGCCGACCTCCGCCGAAGCCGTCCGGAAGCTGAAGAGTCTTGGCCTGACCCCGATCCTGCTCACCGGCGACAACGAGGCCACCGCCCGGACCGTCGCCGAAGAGGTCGGGATCGGCGAGGTCATCGCCGAAGTCCTGCCCAAGGACAAAGTGGACGTTGTGAAACGCCTGCAGGGCGAGGGAAAGGTCGTCGCCATGGCGGGCGACGGCGTGAACGACGCCGCAGCCCTGGCGCAGGCCGACCTCGGGCTCGCCATGGGGACCGGCACGGACGTGGCCATCGAGGCCAGCGATCTGACGCTGGTCCGCGGCGATCTGCGGGCCACCGCCGACGCGATCCGCTTGTCCCGCCGCACGTTGGCGACGATCAAGGGCAACCTGTTCTGGGCCTTCGCCTACAACGTGGCCGCCCTGCCGCTGGCCGCCGCCGGTTTGCTCAACCCGATGATCGCGGGCGCGGCGATGGCGCTCTCGTCGGTCTTCGTGGTGACGAACAGTTTGCGGTTGAAGAGCTTCCGCTGATGGACGTGGATCTGCGCAAGCTGAGGTACTTCGTCGCGGTGGCGGAGCGGTTGCACTTCGG
>CBIMJO010001278.1:0-3598 GCA_966244135.1 uncultured Actinocrispum sp.
GCTGGAAGCTCATGCCGCGCGGCGGCAGCCTGAACGAGCCGACCGTAGCCGACGCGCTCGTCAGCCGGTGACGCGGAGGCTGGACACGATCCCGTCGAGCTGTGCCTGGTCAGCGAGCGGAGTCGGCTCCTGCGGGCCGGGCGTGGAGTCCGCGCCGACGACCAGCACGGAGTTGCCCGCAGAAGTGGCAAGGGCGACCACGGTCACCGCGCCCTTGGTGCTGGCACACGGGTCCGCGGAGTTGGCGAGGGTCGCTTCGGCGTGCACGATCGCGCCTTCCACGCCGTCCTTGGACATCTGCTGTGGCTTGGTCACCTTCACCGCGGCGGTCTGGTGGCCGTCGCTGTACTGGTCCGCCGCGACCGCCGCGGCCAGCTCCGAGGCCGCACGTGTCGGTTTCCTGTCGGTTGGCGCGACACCGCTCGCGACGAATGCGCGGCCGTACTCGGCGCCCTGGCAGGTGTAGCTGCCCCAGTCGACGAGGTGGTCCAGCTTGACCCCGTTGGACGTGGTCAGTTCCTCGTCCTCCTCGGCCGGCTGCCAGCCCGCGGGGACGTCGAAGGCCAGCCGGGCGGCGTCGTTGGTGATCGTGTGCGCGTCGGTCCGCAGTGGTGGCGAGGCCTCCGCCATCTCCGGCGACGGGTCGCTGTCGTGGTGGAAGAACGAGGCCGCCGCGATGCCGCCGACCACGAGGAGCGCCGCGACCGCGCTCAAGGTGATCAGCAGCCGAGTCGACCGTCGCAGAACCACACCTGCACCGTAGCTCCTGGTGACTGAGAACACCTAAGCGGGGATAAATCCAACAAGTGTTGATTTAGGTGTCCGCCGGGGCGTACGCTCACGCCTAATTCAACAAGTGATGAGAAATCTGGAGGCGGAGATGACCGCCAAGGCTTTGGCCGTATCCCTGGCAGGAGCGCTGGTAGCGGCCATTCTGGGGCTGCTGACGTTCGGCGCACAGGCGACGGTGAACCCCGAACACATCCCCTTGGCCGTCGCCGGACCGCCGGAAGTGACGGCCCGGCTCGCCGCCCAGACCGGCGACCACGTCGACTGGCGTGTGGTGAACCCCACTGAGGGGCAGCAGTTGTTGGCGGACAAAGACGTCTACGGCGTCCTCGAACTCGGCCAGCCCGTGCGCGTGACGTTGTCCGGCGCGATCAACCCGGCCGGCGCCCAAGCGGCGCAACAGATCCTGACCACCATCGCGGGCGCCTTACCTGGGGCACAACCACCACAGGTGATCACGTTGCACCCGGCCACGACCGCCGGACGCGTCGCACCGCTGGCCGCGAGCGCGTTGCTCTGGATCGCGGGACTGGTCGCGGGTCTGTTGTTCGTGATGCTCAGGACCCGGACCGGCGAGAACCCGCGAGTGGGCGCACGGATCGTGTTGCCGGTCACCGTGAGTGCGTTCGCCGTCGGCGTGGTCGCGTTGCTGATGCGGCTCTGGGACTCGAGCCTGCCGCTCGGCTGGGACGTGCTGGGCTACTTGTTCCTGGCGGCCTTGGCGTTCACCGGTGTGCAGGGTGCTTTGCTGCGGTGGCTGGGGTTCCGTGCCGCCGCGGTCCTCGGCCCGCTGTACCTGATCGCGCCCGCGGTCGCCGGTCAGGTGCCCGAGCTGCTGCACCCGTTCTACCGGGACGTCCTGTGGTCGTGGACGCCGTTCCGGTTCGCCGCCGAAGGCACCCGGAGCCTGTTGCAGGGCACGGGATCCGCGCCCGACGTGCGGACCGGCCTGATCGTGCTCGGCTCGATGGCCGTCGTCGGCCTGGCGCTGATCCTGGTGCCCGGCAAGCGGTCCGTGCCCGCGAGCAGACCGGCGCCGAGCGGGATCCCGGCGCACGTCTGAGCCGGGTCAGCCGGCCAGGAAGCTGAGGCGGACCTTGCGGTCGGGGTTGTCCACATTGGTGTCCACCAGGCACACCGACTGCCAGGTCCCCAAGGCCATCCGCCCGTCCAGCACCGGAATGCTCGCGTACGGCGGCAGGAACGCGGGCAGCACGTGATCACGGCCGTGCCCGGGTGAACCGTGCCGGTGGCTCCACCGGTTGTCCTTCGGCAGCAGGTCCCCGAGCGCGGTCAGCAGGTCGTCGTCGCTGCCCGCGCCGGTCTCGATGATCGCGATCCCGGCGGTCGCGTGCGGCACCCAGACGTGCAGCAGCCCGTCCGCGGCGCCCGCGTCCGACAGGAACCGGCGGCACTCGCCGGTCAGGTCGTGCACGACCTCGCGGGACCCGGTCCGGATCCGCCGTTCGTCGCTGTACATCGCCGCTCCCACTCAAATGACTCGGACCCGGCCGATCATGCCGGGTAGCGTCGCGGTCGTGCGAACCGCATTCGGGCAGACATTCGATGTGCCGGACGGCTACCTGAACACGGCGAGTATCGGCATACCACCCACGGTAGCCGCGGACGCCCTGGTCGACGCGGTGAACCGCTGGCGGGCCGGTGCCGACGCGCCACCGGACTTCGATGTGGACGTCCGGGCCGCCCGCAAGGCGTTCGGCCAGCTCGTCGGCGCGGCCGACGGGCACGTGGCCACCGGAGCCAGTGTGTCGCAGCTGGTGAGCCTTGTGGCGGCGAGCGTTCCGGACGGGACGCGCGTGCTGACGGTGCCGGGCGAGTTCACCAGTGTGACGTTTCCCTTTGCCGCGCAAGCACATCGCGGGGTCACCGTCACCGAGGCCGATCTGTCCGAAGTGGACGCTTACGACCTCGTGGCGGTGAGCGTCGTGCAGTCCGCCGACGGTTCGGTGCTGGATCTGGCTGCTCTCAGGCAGGCCGCGCAGGCGTCCGGAACCCGTGTCCTGCTCGATGTCTCGCAGGCGGCCGGGTGGATGCCGCTGGATCTCGGCTGGGCCGACTGGGTGGTCGGCGCTTGCTACAAATGGCTTATGGCGCCTAGGGGTGCGGCCTGGCTGGCGCTCACACCCGAGGCGCTGGAACGAACTCTGCCGTTCGCGGCGAACTGGTACGCCGGCGACGACCCGTGGAGCACGGTCTACGGACTGCCATTGCGCCTGGCAGACGACGCGCGGCGGCTGGATCTGTCACCGGTGTGGTTCTCCCAGTACACCGCCGCGATCGTCGTTCCCTGGCTCGCTTCGCTCGACCTGGAAGCCGTGCACGACCACTGCGTCGGCCTCGCGGATGGCCTGTCAGTGGCGCTCGGCATCCAGCCGCGTGGCTCCGCCATTCTGTCGCTGGATATCCCGGGTGCCGCGGAAAAACTTGCCGCGGCGGGTGTGAAAAGCAGTATTCGCGCAGGTCGCGTGCGACTTTCCTGCCACCTGTACAACACCCCCGCGGACATCGAATCGGTACTGGCGGCACTACGGGACTGACCGAGTGGGTACCGTTCAAAACCGTGTCGGATCCCTACCGTCCCGGCCAGCCCTCTCAATGGCCGGACCAGACCACGCGTATCCCGCCGGTGCAAGCCCGGCAGGCACCGCCGCGTGGCCCTCGGCCACCGCAGCAGCCGCAGCCGAAGGACAAGCGGCGTGAGTACCTGCTCAAAGGCGCCGGGCTGCTGCTCGTCGCGGTCGTGTCCGGCATGCTCTGGTGGCTGATCCAGCAGGGCAACGCCACGCCG
>CBIMJO010001279.1:0-3596 GCA_966244135.1 uncultured Actinocrispum sp.
CCGACGGACAAAGTGGACTGGGGCCCCGGAAACGTCCGGCTGCTGACCGAAGCCCAGGAGTGGTTCGAGAACGGCCATCCGCGCCGGGCCGGGATCTCCTCGTTCGGCATCAGCGGCACCAACGCGCACGTGATCATCGAACAGGCCCCCGATCCGGCCAGGCGGGCCAAACCCTCGATGGCCTCGGCGATTCCCTGGGTGCTGTCCGGCAAGACACCTGCGGCGCTGTCCGCGCAGGCCGCGAAACTGCTGTCCCATGTGGAGGAGGACCCGGAGCTGAACCCGGTCGACGTCGCGTTCTCGCTGGCGACCGGCCGGGCCGTACTGCCGCATCGTGCAACGGTTGTCGGTGCCAACCGAACCAAGCTCATGCAGGCACTGGCCGCGCTGGCCGACGGCAAGAGCCTGCAGGGAGTGGTGAGGGGTACCGGAAGGCTCGACGGGTCGACGGCGTTCCTGTTCACCGGCCAAGGCGCGCAACGACTCGGGATGGGGCAGGAGCTGCACGCGACCTATCCGGTGTTCGCGCACGCGTTCGACGAGGTGGTCGCCGAGCTGGACAAGAGCCTGGACATGCCGCTGTGCGGGGTGATCTGGGGCGAGGACGAGGAACTGGTCAACCAGACGGTGTTCACCCAGGCCGGGTTGTTCGCCGTTGAGGTGGCGCTGTTCCGGCTGCTGGAGTCGTGGGGCGTCAAGCCCGGCTACCTGGCCGGCCACTCGATCGGCGAGATCACCGCCGCCTATCTGGCGGGCGTGTTCTCCTTGGCCGACGCGGCAACGCTGGTGGCCGCGCGAGGCTGGCTGATGCAGGAGCTGCCCGCGGGCGGGGCGATGGCCGCCATCCAGGCCAGCGAGGACGAGGTCACGCCGATGATGACCGACAAGGTGACCATCGCCGCGGTCAACGGCCCGACCTCCGTGGTGATCTCCGGTGCCGATCACATCGTGGCCGAGGTGGCCGCCAGGTTCGCCGCTCAGGGCCGCCGGGCCGATCGCCTGCGGGTGTCGCACGCGTTCCATTCGTCCCAGATGGACCCGATGCTGGCGGATTTCCGGGCCGTGCTGGAAGGTCTGACGTATCACCTGCCGCGGATCCCGGTCGTGTCCAGTGTGACCGGCGAGTTCGCTGACTGGCTGGACACCCCGGACTACTGGGTGCGGCACGCCAGGGAGACCGTGCGGTTCGGTGACAGCGTCAAGTTCCTGCAGCGCAAGGGCGTCAGCCGGTTCGTGGAGCTGGGGCCGGACGGCGTGCTCACCGGGATGGCGGAGCAGAGCGTTCCGGACGCCGTGCTGGTGCCGGTGATCCGCCGCAACCGGCCGGAGACCAACGGTGTGGTCACCGCGCTCGCCCAGCTGCATGTGTCCGGTGTGGACGTCGACTGGCGAGCCTTCTTCGCGGGTTCGAATGCGCAGTGGGTCGATCTGCCGACGTATGCGTTCCAGCGGTCGCGTTATTGGATCGAACCGGCCGTGATGACCGGCGATGTGTCGGCCGTCGGCCAGATCCCCGACGATCATCCGCTGCTCGGCGCGGCGGTGCCGTCGCCGGACTCGGACGGCATGATCTTCACCGGGCGACTGTCCACAAACGACCATCCATGGCTCACCGAACATCAGCTGCAGGGCTCGACTCTGCTGCCCGGCTCGGCGTTCGTGGACCTGGTCCTGCATGCGGGCGCTCAGGTCGGATGCGGGATCGTCGAGGAACTCACCCTGCTGGAGCCGTTGACCACCCTGGACGTCTCGATCCAGGTCGTTGTCGGTGCGCCGGATGAGAGCGGACGGCGGACGGTCCGCGTGTACGCGTACAAGGACACCTGGATCCGTCACGCTGAGGGCGTTCTCGCCCCCGCAACGGCGTTACCGGACTTTTCGCTCACCGACTGGCCGCCACCAGGCGCGATTCCCCAGGACATCGCGTTGTACGAGACCCTGGCTGAGTTCGGCTTCGGCTACGGGCGGGCATTCCAGGGCGTGCAGGCGGTCTGGCGCCGCGGCGACGACCTGTTCGCCGAGGTCACGCTGCCCGTGCCAGGGGACGGGTTCGTCATCCACCCTGCGCTGCTCGACGCCGCGATGCACCCGTTGGCGCTGGAGGCCTCGACGCACGCGCTGGTGCCGTTCTCCTGGCACGGTGTTTCGGTCTATCGGGCCGGGGCGAGCGCGGTCCGCGTCCGTCTCCGGCCGGTCGAAGGCGGGATGTCGATCGTCATCGCCGACATGGCCGGTGTCGCGGTCGCTTCGGTGGATACGTTGGTACGGAGGCCTGCCGGGCAGGACTCGTTGCTACGGGTGGAGTGGGCAGCGGCCCCTTTCGGCGAAGCGGCTGAGCTCCCGGATGTGCTGATGCTGGACTCCCCGGCGGGCGAGGTGCCCGGCGCGGTCCGCTGGGTCCTCGACCAGGTGCTCGCCGCGGTCCAGTGGGCGCTCGTCGACGAACGCGCGCCGAAGCTGGTGGTGGTCACCAGGAACGCGATGGCCACTGTGGACGGTGAGGACGTCGACGTCCGGCAGGCGCCGGTGTGGGGCGTCGTGCGGGCAGCGCAGGCGGAGAACCCCGGCCGGTTCGTGCTCGTGGACATCGACGATGACGAGACCTCCCACGAGAACCTGGCCGCTGCGGTCGCCACCGGCGAACCAGAACTCGCACTTCGGCACGGAAAGATGTTCATTCCGCGGCTGACCCGAATGCCAGCCGGTGGTCCACGGTGGAGCGGTGACGGCATGGTGCTGGTCACCGGCGGGACGAGCGGGCTCGGCGCGCTCATCGCCCGGCACCTGCACACCAAGTACGGCGTCCAGAACCTGCTTCTGGTGAGCCGCAGCGGTATGGAGGCGCCACAGGCAGCGGAGTTGCAGGCCGAGTTGGGTGCTGCGATCGAGGCTTGCGATGTGTCCGACCGCCAAGCGGTGGCGGACCTGCTGGCGAGGTACCCGATCACCGGGATCGTCCACGCGGCAGGCACAGCGGACAGCGGGATCGTCAGTTCGCTGTCGTCGGAACGGATGCACACGGTGCTGCAGCCCAAGGCGGACGGTGCCTGGTACCTGCACGAACTCGCGGGTGACCTCGACATGTTCGTCCTGATCTCGTCCGCGGGCGGGCACGTCCTCGCGGCGGGACAAGGCAACTACGCCGCGGCGAACACCTTCCTGGACGCGTTGGCGGCGCACCGCAAGGCCCGTGGGCTTCCCGCGGTGTCCATGGCGTTCGGGCTGTGGGATGTCAAGACCGGTCTCGGCCGGGAGGTGGACAGGTCCAGATTGGACCGCAATGGTGTGCCGCCGCTGTCCGTCGAGGAAGGCCTGAAGCTGTTCGACGCGGCGCTGTCGACCGATGTGGCGCAGGTCGTGCCGTTGCGGATAGATCTCAACGCCGAAGGTGATCGGGTACCGCTGCTGCGGGGAATGCGGCGCAAGTCGGTGATCCGCCGCCCACGGCTCGACACTCTGCCCGAGGAGGAACGGAATCAGGCCATCCTCAGCCTGATCCGGGCTCAGGCGGCCGAGGTGCTGGGCTATGACCAGGCGGTCGACGCGGGCGCGGGGGGATTGATCGGCGTGTTACTCGGCTTGTCGACGCCGATCGC
>CBIMJO010001280.1:0-3590 GCA_966244135.1 uncultured Actinocrispum sp.
GACGCCAAGCCCGCCGACCGCGACGCGGTGAAGGCCCTGATCGGCTCCGCGGGGGGCAGCGTGACCGGCGAGCTCCAGCTCACCGACGCCTTCGCCGACCCGCAGAAGTCCGACCAGCTGCGCGACGTGGTCACCCGCCTGCTCCCGGCCGGTGTCCAGCTGCCGACCGCGTCCGACCCGGGCACCCTGGCCGGTGGCCTGATCGGCTCGCTGATCCTGATCAACAAGGACACCAACCAGCCGCAGGCCAAGCCGAACGAGGTCACCGCCGCGTTCACCGGGCTGTCGGACGGCGGGTTCGTGCGCATGCCGGACAAGCTCGCCCCGGCCCAGCTGGCCGTCGTGCTCACCGGCACGGCCCAGTCCGGCAACGGCGCGGGTGACCGCGCGGCCACGATCGCCCGGTTCGCCACCCAGCTCGACCGCTCCGGGGCCGGCACGGTGCTCGCCGGGGACACCGGCTCGGCGGACGGGTTCGGCCCGCTGGGCGTCGTGCGGGCAGACACCGCGGCCACCTCCATTCTGTCCACTGTGGACAATATGGAGACGAACGCCGGCCGGGTGGTCACGATCCTGGCCCTGCGCGACCAGCTGGAGGGCAAGTCCGGGCAGTACGGCAACGCCGGCAACGCCCAGTCGGTCGTACCCTGACGGACACGAACGGTCACCAGAACCGACACGCCCATACCTCGTTGTGCACCGCCGGGCAAGAAGGTGTTACCGTGAAACCCCGTGGAAAACAGTAGGCGGCTGCCTCAAGCACGGACGACAAAGCACGTTTTCGTGACGGGAGGCGTCGCCTCCTCCCTGGGGAAGGGTCTCACCGCTTCCAGCCTCGGCCAGTTGCTCACCTCGCGTGGCCTCCGGGTGACGATGCAGAAGCTCGATCCGTACCTGAACGTCGACCCCGGCACGATGAACCCGTTCCAGCACGGCGAGGTCTTCGTCACCGAGGACGGCGCCGAGACCGACCTGGACATCGGCCACTACGAGCGCTTCCTGGACCGGAACCTGTCCGGCAGCGCGAACGTGACCACCGGCCAGGTGTACTCGACGGTGATCGCCAAGGAGCGCCGCGGTGAGTACCTGGGCGACACCGTGCAGGTCATCCCGCACATCACCGACGAGATCAAGTCCCGCATCCAGGCCATGGCCCTGCCCGACGCCAGCGGGCGCGTGCCGGACGTGGTGATCACCGAGGTCGGCGGCACGGTCGGTGACATCGAGTCACTGCCGTTCCTGGAGGCCTGCCGCCAGGTGCGCCACGACGTCGGCCGGGACAACTGCTTCTTCCTGCACGTCTCGCTGGTGCCCTACCTGGCGCCGTCGGGCGAGCTGAAGACCAAGCCCACCCAGCACTCGGTCGCCGCGCTGCGCAACATCGGTATCCAGCCGGACGCCATCGTCTGCCGCGCCGACCGGGAGATCCCGGACGGCCTCAAGCGCAAGATCGCGCTGATGTGCGATGTGGACACCGACGCGGTGGTCGCCGCGCCGGACGCGCCGTCCATCTACGACATCCCCCGGGTGCTGCACGGCGAGGGCCTGGACGCCTACGTGGTGCGCCGCCTCGGCCTGCCGTTCCGGGACGTGGACTGGGCGGTCTGGGGCGACCTGCTCGGCCGCGTGCACAATCCGAAGGAGACCGTGCGGATCGCGGTGGTGGGCAAGTACGTCGACCTGCCGGACGCGTACCTGTCGGTCACCGAGGCGTTGCGGGCCGGCGGGTTCGCCCACCGGGCCAAGGTCGAGATCGTCTGGGTCGCCTCGGACTCCTGTGAGACCCCGGCGGGCGCGGCGCACGCACTGTCCGGTGTGGACGGTGTGCTGATCCCCGGCGGGTTCGGCGTGCGGGGCATCGAGGGCAAGATCGGCGCCATCACCTTCGCCCGCGAGCGCAACATCCCGGTGCTGGGCCTGTGCCTCGGCCTGCAGTGCATGGTGATCGAGGTGGCCCGCAACCTGGCCGGGCTGACCGGCGCGAACTCCGCGGAGTTCGAGGAGCACACCGACTACCCGGTGATCAGCACCATGGCCGACCAGGAGGACGTGGTCGCCGGTGAGCGCGACATGGGCGGCACGATGCGCCTGGGCGCGTACCCGGCCGCGCTGGCCAGCGGCTCGATCGTGGCCGCTTCCTACGGCGAGGCAAACGTTTCCGAGCGGCACCGGCACCGCTACGAGGTGAACAACGCCTACCGCAAGCAGCTGGTCAAGTCGGGCCTGGTGTTCTCCGGCACCTCGCCGGACGGGCACCTGGTCGAGTTCGTCGAGCTGCCCGCGGACAAGCACCCGTTCTTCGTCGGCACGCAGGCGCACCCCGAGCTGAAGAGCCGCCCGACCCGCCCGCACCCGCTGTTCTCCGGGTTCGTCAAGGCCGCGCTGGCCTACCGGACCGCCGACCGGCTGCCGGTGGAGATGCCGGAGTCCAACCACGTGGCGGTCAAGGCATGACCGAGCGGCACGACTTCCAGGTGGTGTCCACAAAGGACATTCACGTCGGCCGGGTGGTCGGCCTGCGGCTCGACGAGGTGTCCATGCCCGGCGGCGGCACGGCCATGCGCGAGGTGGTGGAGCACCTCGGCGCGGTCGCCGTGGTGGCGCTGGACGAGGAGGGCCGCGTGGTCCTCATCCACCAGTACCGCCACCCGCTCGGCCACCGGCTCTGGGAGCTGCCGGCCGGCCTGCTGGACGTCGACGGCGAGGATCCGGTCGCCTCGGCCGCCCGCGAGCTGGCCGAGGCGGTGGACCTGAAGGCCGAGGAGTGGGCCACCCAGGTGGACATCGCCGCCTCGCCCGGGTTCACCGACGAGGTCGTCCGCGTGTTCCTGGCCCGCGGTCTGTCCGCGGCCGGGCGCGAGGAGCCCGAGGGCGACGAGGAGGCCGACATCGTGGTGCAGCGGTTCCCGCTGGCCGAGGCGGTGGCCATGGTGTTCCGCGGTGAGATCGTCAACGGCTCCACCTCGGCCGGGATCCTGGCCGCGCAGCTCGTCCAGACCGTCGCGGCCACGCCGAGGCCCACCGACGCACCCTGGCCGGACCAGCCGAAGTCGTTCGCGAAGCGGATCAAGGACCGGTCATGATCCACAACGAGGCACTGCTCCGGCACTTCGCGGACCTGCGCGACGGCGATCACCACGGCGCGCACACCCGCGCGGAGAAGGAGCAGGTCTTCGAGCACACGGTGACGCTGCTGGACCCGGTCGCGCGCCAGGCGCTCCAGGAACTCAACGAGGACCTGCTGCTGGGCACCGGGGCGATCGCCGCGACCGGGTTCACCCGGAGCCCGGAGGGCGTGGCGGCGCTGTGGACGCTGTCCTGGCCGGAGCAGGTCCAGGTCGGCGTCAGCCCGGTGACCATCCGCGCGCACTACGGCAGCGGGTTCTTCCACCCGCACATGTCCGGGGCGACGGTCGGCGAGTGGCCGCTGAACGTGTTCACCGCCGAGCAGGCCGAGGCGGAGCTGCCGACGATGCGCTCGATCGTGGCGTCCGACCTGCACAACCTCGTGTTCCAGGCGGACTACCGGATCGTCCCGGCCACGACCAGGGGGTAGAATGGAGGCCACCTCCAGATTAACGGAGGCTATC
>CBIMJO010001281.1:0-3590 GCA_966244135.1 uncultured Actinocrispum sp.
TGGCCGAGGTCGGCTCCACCGTGATCTCCGCCGGTCCGGTGGTCCGGCTGGAAGCCAGTCATGACAACCGGCTCATCGCTGCGGCCGACGGGAAAACCGGTCTCGTCCACGTCCTGCAGGCCGAGGACGGGTCGGTGTATCGCAGGATCACCACCGCACAGGTCCCGTCGACGCTCGCGTTCTCGCCGGACAGCCGCGTCCTCGCGGTCGGCGTGGGTGAGTCCGTCGAACTCGTCGACCTGACGACCGGTGTCGTCAAAACGACCCTGCGGGGCGGTGTGGGGGTCATCCGGGACCTGGCTTGGTCGGCGGACGGCGCCAAGGTGTGGGCAGTGGCCGGGGACAACCGGGTCACTTCGTGGCAGTGGCGCACCGGGCGAACGCTGTTCAACGACACCGCAGCGTGGTTCGTTGGCCTGTCCGAAGCAGACCACAGCGGGCGGGTGACGGCCTTCCGCCGCGACGGGAACTTCGACACCATCGACCTGACCACCGCGAATACGATCACGACCAAGTCCTCGTTGCCGGAGGTCTACACCGCGGCGACGGACAGCTCCGGCAAAGTCGGGGCGTTCGGCCATGAGAACGCTGTGCTGTTGCGCGACCTGAGCACGGGCACGGAACACATGGTCCCGGTCCCGGACTGCCGGGCGACTTCGCTCGGGTTCGCCCGGCACGCGCCAACGGTCTACGTGGCTTGCGTGACTGGGATGGTGGCCGCCATCGATGTGCCTTCGGCAAAGGTGATCAAGACGATCGACGTCCCCCGGCTGGGCGCGCAGTCGCTCGCCGTCGTCCCGGACACCGACCGGCTGCTGGTCGGCGGCTACGACGGCAGCGTGTTCGAGACCGACGCCCAGCTGACCAACGTCACCACGACGCACCCGGCCGCGAACCTCAGCCCGGTCCGGACCATCGTGGTCTCCGGCGACGGGCACGCGGCCATGGCCCTCGCCGACGGCACGGGCAACGTCGGCTACGCCTTCGCAGGTCACCGCAACGGAGACGGCACCTGGCGATGGGACACCATGATCCTCTCCGGTGCCACCGGAACCGGTCAGGAGGTCCGCGCGGCCGCGCTGACCAAGGACGGCAGGCTCGGCGCGGTCGGCTTCGCCGACGGCACCATCGAGGTGTTCCTGCCCGGGGACATGTCGCCGGGCAGGCACTGGACCGAGATGTCCGGGTCGATCCGCGGCCTGCAGTTCAGCGCCGACGGCCAGTCGCTGTTCGCCGCCACGCGCGACGGCATGATCGACGTGCTGCCGGCCTGCCCCGACTGCCAGTCGACCCAGGCGCTGGCGCAGACCGCCGACCGCCGGGTGGCCAACGCCAGGACCATGGGCCTGTTCGCCGGTTAGGGCTACTGGGCCAGCCGGGTGACGAGTTGGTTCTCCGGATAGCTGCAGTAGAACTCGGATCCGACTGACAGCACGGCATACAGCTCGCTGGCCATGGTGAACGTCGAGGTGACGCTGGCGGATGTGCGGTCGACCACGACCAAATGGGCCGGCTTGCCGTAGCTTCCGGCGACGATCTGGGCCGGGCCGACCGCGAGAACCCCGTAGAACCGGGTCACCGGCACCGTCCAGACCACCTTCGAGTCCACGACCTCGGCCAGCAAGGAACTCTCCAGACTGCCCACCACCAACGAGTGGTCCGTGGCGAGCACGGTGGTCGGACTGAACCCGAGGGCAACGGTTGCGGTGACGGACAACGACTTCGGGTCGATGCGGGTCAGTGACTGGCCGGTCAGCTGCGCCACCACAACGGAGTCTCCCGCGACCGCGAGCCTCATCGGATTGCCCGGGACCGGGACGCTGGTGACCTGGCGACCGGTTGGCTTGTCCAGCACCAGAACGGCCCCTGTCTTCGGCAGCGACACGAACACGTGCCCAGCCGCCTCGGCCACGCCGCCCGGGAAATCGGGCAGGTCCTGTGTCCACACCACGGAGCCGGGTTGCTGCCCGGCGGTGCGTACGGCGGTGAGCCGGTAAGGCGTGAATGCCTTGGCGTAGACCATGTCCGTGCCTGCGAACAGTTCGTTGGCCGCGGTGGGAAGGTGAGCGAGGAGGTGTGCATCCGTGGGGGTGAGTCGCTCGATCTTCGTGCCGGACTCGTCCAGGCCGAGAACACCGCTCGACGCCGACATCGTCAGCGACGGCAGGCTCTGCGAGAGCAGGGCGACGCCAGGCGGCGGTGTCGATGCTGGGACCGTGGGCTGTGCGAACAACAGGGACGACGCCAGCGACACGACCGCCGAGGCGATCCACGGCCACGTCCCGAACCGCCGCGACCGCCTGCTGCGCCGGGCTTGTTCGGCGGTGGGAGACCTGCGCAACAGGCCGGTGACATCAGCGCCCACGCGGCGAACAGTGAACTCCGGGTCGCTGGCCGGCTGCCGCGGGCTGTCGACGATGCTCGACATCGCCGACTCGATCGCGGACTGGTAGGCGATGTCCTCGCGGCTGCGCGCCGTGGCCAGGGTGATCTCACCGTCGTTGGAGAACGACAGCACCAGCAGAGCATCGTGCGCGAGATCCGCGGTCGGAATACAAGCGGGGTCGACGTCGAGCGCGCTGCACAGCACCGTCAGTCGCACTCGCAGCTCCCGGTAAGCCACCGGCGGCAACACGAACACCGTCTTGGACAGTGCCCGTTTGGCGCGGATCAGGGTGATCTCATCGCGCAGGCTCGGCGACCGGCCGACCATCAGCACGATCGCGCTGGACCGTTCGACCAGCGCGGCGACGGCGGCCTCCCAGTTGTCGTCCGAGTGGTACTCCCGGACCGCGCCCAGCGGCGGCAGCTTCGTGCCCGGCTCGCCGAGCGTGACCGGCGGGCCGAACTTCCACAGGCTCCACGTGATGATCTCCTCGAACCGCTCCTTGCGGCGCAGGGTGAGCCGCTGCAGGATCGGCTGCCTGCTGGTGCGCCTGGCGCGCAGCCGCAGGCCATCGTCCAGGAACGCCCGGAGCAGCAGGATCTCCGGCCGCTTGTCCCTGGCCAGGACCTTGGCCACGCTGGTGGCCGACAGTCTGCGACTCAGCCGGTAGGGCAGGTCCGCCAGCAGCAGCAGGAAGATCCCGAGCGACAGGAAGATCAGCTCGAAGTTCCGCAGCTGCTGGTCGGTCATCTCCGGTGCCGCGGTGATGGTGGTGACGCGGATGAACAGTAAGACGACACCCGCACCGGCGAGCACGATGGACAGCGCGCCACCGACGACGCTCACTAGGATGGACCGCAGATCGCCGCTTTGCTGGTCGGCGCCGCCCAGCCGCCGCGCGAGCAGCGCCTGAACCACACCGATGAGCAGCGCGCAGCCACCCAGAACGGCGACCTGGCCGACGACCGTCGCCCAGGTGTACGTCGCGGTGAACAACGCGATGAGGACCAGCATCCGGACGGCCACGCCCAGCCGGTACCTGCGTTTCCGCCGCGTGATGTCCGCGCTGAGGTCGTGCACCACCACGCGCGGGTCCAGCGCGGGCGTCTGCCGCCGGAAACGCCTGATCAGCGCTTCGATCGAGGCCCGGTCCTTCACGGTCACGAAAACCCACAACAGCAGCTGGACGACCAGCAACGCGAAG
>CBIMJO010001282.1:0-3590 GCA_966244135.1 uncultured Actinocrispum sp.
GTCGCGGAGTTTCAGGGTGTCTTCGCGGGCAATGCCGAACCGGTCGCGGATGAGTGCGAACATCTCGGCCTGCTTCACTGTGTCGACGCCGAGGTCGGCTTCCAGGTCGAGGTCGAGTTCCAGCATGTCCGCGGGGTAGCCGGTCTTCTCGGCCACGATCGCCAGAACCTCGTCGGCGGCACCGTCCGCAGCTGGTGCCTCCACTGTGGACACCTGTTGGGCGGGTGCTTGCGTGGAGCGGTCGCGGACGAAGCCGACGACGTGGTTGAGGGTGGGGTAGTCGCGGAGTTTGAGGGTGTCGTCGCGTGGGATGTCGAACTGCTGGCGGATGAGTGCGAACATCTCGGCCTGTTTGACGGTGTCGACGCCGAGGTCGGCTTCCAGGTCGAGGTCGAGTTCCAGCATGTCCGGCGGGTAGCCCGTCTTCTCGGCCACGATGGCCAGGATCCGCGCGGGCAGGTCGTCCACGGCCGCCGGGACTGGTTCCTCCACAATGGCCGGTTTCGGCGTGACGTGAGCGTGCTGGTGCTCGGGAACCCGCAAGCGGCGGTGCACCACTTCGAGTTGCGTGTCCGCGGTGCCGCCGATGGACGACAGCCACCGTTGCCACGCCGTCGGATCCACGATCCGGTAGGCGTAGCCCAGCTCGGCTGGACTGCGGCGCAACCCATCGGGCATGGGGGTCCAGCGCAACAGGACCATGCTGATCTGCGAGCCGAAGCCCGCGGCCAGCCGCAGCGCGTACCGCACCGGATAGGTCCCGCCGGTCGACAGGTTCAGCCGGCCGAGCGTGGGGTCGACCTCCCTGAAGTTCGGCACGGGCGGGACGATGCCGGTCTCCAGGGCCTTGACCGCCACCACATCCTCGATCCCGACGCCCATCGGGTGACCGGTGAACCCCTTGGTGTTGGCGATGACCACGCGGCCGGCGTCCGGGCCGAACACGGCGCGCAACGCGTCGATCTCGGCCTGCGCGCTGCCGCCACGGGCCGGGGTGTACGTCTCGTGGGAGACGAACACGGTCTCCGGGGCGATCTCGTGGCGGTCGACACCCCATCGGGCCGCGGACGACACCAGGTTCTCCATCACCCCGGTGATGTGCTGCACGTCCAGCTTCGTGCCGTGGAACGCGCTGTTGGCGGTCGTGCTGGCCAGCACCTCGCAGATCGGCTGAATGCCGCGTTCCCTGGCCGCCTCGGCGGATTCGACCACGATCCCGGCCGCGCCCATGCCGAGCAGCATCCCGTGGCGCCGGTTGTCGAACGGCAGCGCGGCGTCCTGCACCGAGGAGTCGGTCGCGGCCGCTCCGGTGGCCAGGAATCCCGCGCCGACCCACTCCAGCAACGGATCCGCGGTCGCGTCGTCGGCGGCGACGATCACCACCCGGCGGCAGCGGCCGGCCCTGATCCAGTCCTCGGCCAGCCCGATCGCCTGGGTCGTGCTCGCACACGCGGCGTTGACCTGGGTGTTCGGTCCGCGGGCGCCGATGAGTTCGGCGAACTGCGAGTGGCCCATCGACAGCGCGCGGAACAGGAACCGCCGGTTGAACTCGAACGGCTCGGCGTCGATGGCGGCCTGGGTCCCGGCGATCCGGCGGTCGATGTCCGTGGCGAGGTCGCCACCGTCCACACGCGACCGGATGGCCCGCAGCGTGGCCAGTTGCTGCCGGCGGAACCGGTCGGCGAGGTAGCGCTCGATCTCGTCGGCGAACTCGCCATAGCCGGGGAAGGCCGACGCGAAGATCACGCCGGTGTCGTCGCGCATGCCGTCCGGCAGGCCCCAGCGGTCGGGCAGGCTGGTGCCCACGGTGGTGGTCTTGTATCGCAGCACCAGCGGGATCCCGGCGTCGCGCAGGGCGTCGAACCCGGCGCCGATCGCCAGCCGGGTGCACTGGCCGAGGGCCTTGTCCCGCTCCTCGTCCACGCCGAACTCGCCGACCAGGTCGAGCGCTCCGGCGCGGGCGGCGAGCTTGATCACGTCGTCCGGGCTGTCGATGCTCTCGAAGTGGTGCGCGCCGTTCTCGCTCTTGACCAGGCGGGTGATGTGCTTGTCCGCCATGGCCTCGCGCAACGACTCCGGGATCAGGCCGATGAACTGCTGCCCGGCCAGGATCCGGGCCAGGTTCTCGTCGTCGAAGACCCGCTCGGTGCCGGGCAGGCCCAGCGCGGAGCCCGTGATCACCACCGGCTCGGCCGGTCTCGCCGGCTCCGGCCGCGCCGGCGGCTCGGGAGCAGCGGCGGAACCATGCAGGATGGCCTGACCGCGGTCGAGGAAGTCGGCCAGCAGATGCCCGAGTTCCAGGTACTTCGACGAACCGGCCGCCGGGATCTGCGGGGCGGCGGGCTGCTGAGCGGCCACCGGGTGTTCGGCCGTGGCGCCCAGACCGGCGGCGTAGAGCCCGCACAGGGCCTGGTTGAACGACACGAGGTCGCCCTGCTTGGGGTGGTTGGTGAACAGCGCCGTCACGTCGTCATGCGCCTGGCCGAGGGCGTCCTCGACGAAACCGTGCAGCGCCTTCTTGGGACCGACTTCCACGAACACCCGTGCTCCTTCCCGGTAGAGGGTCTGCAGGCCCTTGACGAACTGCACCGGCGAGGCGACCTGGCGGCCCAGGATGTCGATCATCTTGTCCGGGGCGTCCGGGCCGGTGGGGTACAGCTCACCGTCCACATTGGCCACCAGGGGCAGCTGTGGCGGCTTGAGACCGGCGCGACGCAACACCTTCCGCAGTGGTTCGCCGGCTGGGGCCACGATGGCGGTGTGGAACGCGTGGCTCACCGGCAGGCGCACGGCGGTGTGCCCGGCTTCGGTGAACGCGGCCACCGCGGCCTCGACCGCGGTCGAGGCGCCGCCGATCACCGCCTGGCTTGTGCTGTTCATGTTGGCGATGACGACGTAGCCGTCGATCGAGCCGACCACGCGTTCGATCTCGGTCAATGGTGCGAAAACCGCTGCCATCGCGCCGTTGTCGGGGGTGGAGATGTGCGCCATCTCGCTGCCGCGGGCACTGACGGCCTCCAGCGCCGCCTCGAACGACAATGCGCCCGCGGCGACCAGCGCGCCGTACTCGCCGAGGCTGTGTCCCATCACCATGTCCGGCTTGATCCCGTAGGTGGCGAGCAACCGGGTCAGCGCGAGATCGGTGGCCAGCACCGCGGGCTGGGTGATCTCGGTCCGCAGCAACCGTTGCCCGGCCTCGGCGACCGCTTGTTCGTCGGCCTGGTCGACGAAGATGAACTCCGACAACGGCTCGCCCAGCAGCGGCGTCATCACCGCGTCGGCCTGCGCGAAGGTGTCGGCGACCACGGGTTCCCGCGCCCGCAGGTCCTTGAGCATGTTGACGTACTGGGAACCCTGACCGGTGTACAGGAACGCGACCTTGCCCTGCGGTCCACGGCCCAGGAAGACGCCCTGCGCCCGCAAAGCCTTCCAGATGGCGGGATTCCCGCGCTGCAGGGCCTGCACGGCACGGTTGGCCTTGTCCGCGAGCTCCGTGGCGTCACCGTAGTCGCTCGCGATCCGCACGGGCGCACGAAGATCGTCAGCCGATGGGCGGCCCGACGGCGGAACCTCGCCCTTGGCCGCCCGGT
>CBIMJO010001283.1:0-3583 GCA_966244135.1 uncultured Actinocrispum sp.
GCGAAGGCCGCCAACGTCCCGCTGGACATGGTCAACGTGATGGCCATGGACTACTACGAGGGCCGCGCCGACCAGGGCGGCAAGGCGATCGCGGCGGCCAAGGCCACCCAGAAGCAGCTGAAGTCGCTGTACGGGCTGTCCGACGCGGCCGCGTGGAAGAAGGTCGGCGTCACGCCGATGCTGGGCGTGAACGACTCCGAGGACGAGATCTTCTACCAGAAGGACGCCCGCGCGCTGGTGACGTTCGCCCAGTCGGTGCACCTGGGCATGCTGTCCTACTGGGAACAGGGCCGCGACGCCAACGCCTGCACCGGCGATCTGGCCGTGTGCAACAACATTCCGCAGCAACCCTACGAGTTCGCCAAGATTTTCTCGGCCTACAACGGCTGAGGCTTCCTCACCCCTGCTCCGAGGAGGTTCACCATGAGAAAGCTGTTCAAGCTGGCCATGATCGCGGCCCTGTCCGTCCTCGCCCTGCCGGCCGGAACGAGCCAGGCCGCCACGGCGTCCTCGGTGGCGCCCTACGTGGACATGGGCGCGTGGCCGACGCCCGTACTGTCCACAATGGCCAGCAAGGGCGGCGTGAAGAGCTTCACACTCGGGTTCGTCACGTCGTACGGCTGCAAGGCCAGCTGGTTCGGGGCCTACGACCCGCGGACCGGGTGGCAGCGCGACGAGATCAACAAGCTGCGGGCGGCCGGCGGCGACGTGAAGATCTCGTTCGGCGGCGCGTCCGGCATCGAGCTGGCGTACTTCTGCACCACGGCACAGACGCTGGCCACCGAGTACGACGCCGTCATCAACGCCTACGCCCTGAAGTACGTCGACTTCGACATCGAGGGCGC
Source organism: uncultured Actinocrispum sp. (assembly GCA_966244135.1). Lineage (GTDB taxonomy): Bacteria > Actinomycetota > Actinomycetes > Mycobacteriales > Pseudonocardiaceae > Kibdelosporangium. Next base: position 846 of record CBIMJO010001283.1, read on the forward strand.
CGCGGTGGCCGACCCCGGCACGATCGCCCGCCGCTCGCAGGCGTTGAAGATCATCCAGGACCGGCACCCCGGCCTGAAGATCTCGCTGACCCTTCCGGTGCTGCCCAACGGTTTGACCGCCGACGGCGTGAACGTCGTCAAGTCGGCCAAGAACGCGGGCGTGAACCTGGACATGGTCAACATCATGGCGATGGACTACTACCAGGGTGCCGGTGACCAGGGCGCGAAGGCGATCTCCGCGGCCAAGGCCACCATGGCCCAGGTGAAGTCGGTCTACGGCGGCACGGACGCGGCCGCCTGGAAGAAGGTCGGCGTGACGCCGATGCTCGGCGTCAACGACTCGCAGAACGAGATCTTCCTGCAGAAGGACGCCCGCGCGCTGGTCAGCTTCGCCTCCTCGGTGCACCTGGGCATGCTCTCGTTCTGGGAGCAGGGCCGGGACGCCAACGCGTGCAACGGCGCCCTGTACCGCTGCACAAACGTGGCACAGCAGCCGTACGAGTTCTCGAAGATCTTCGCCGGCTACAACGGGTAAAGGGGGAATCCGGCACCCTGCTCTCACCCGAGCAGGGTGCCGTCCTCCTTGCTGTAGAGCAGAAGACGGCCCGCCTCGGGGACAGCCGTAGCCCGGCTGCCGATGGCGGGCTCGTCCTGTTCCCGGACCGTGGCGCCGATCAGGGTGCCGTCCGGGCATTCCAGCGTTACCAGGGAACTCACACCCAGGTTCTCCACAATGGACACCGTCCCGGTGATGCCCGCGCCGTCCGTTGTCAGCGAGAGGTACTCGGGGCGAACGCCGACAGTGACCTTGGTTCCGTCCGGAAGCTCCCGGGGCGACGGGATCTTCGCGCCCGCCACGGAGAGCCGGCCGCCGTCGACCACACCGTCGACGAGGTTCATCGGGGTCGAGCCGATGAAGTTGGCGACAAACGTGGTGGCGGGCCTGCGGAACACCTCCCGCGGGCTGCCCAGCTGGCGAATCTGGCCGGATTCCATCACCGCGATCCGGTCGGCCAGCGCCAGCGCCTCGGCCTGGTCGTGCGTCACGAACACCGTTGTCACGCCGAGTTCCCGTTGCAGGCGCTTGAGGAAGGTCCGCGCCTCGAGCCGCAGCCGGGCGTCCAAGTTGGACAGTGGCTCGTCCAGCAGCAGCACGTCCGCGTCGATCGCGACCGCACGGCCCAGGGCGACACGCTGCTGCTGTCCGCCGGAGAGCTGACCCGGACGACGTTCCAGCAGGTGCCCCAGGCTGAGGCTGTTCGCGGTCCGTTCGGCGACCTCGTGCTGTTTCGCCTTGGGCTGCTTGCGAACCCGCAACGGGTAGGCGATGTTCTCCGACACGGTCATGTGCGGGAACAACGCGTAGTCCTGGAACACCATGGCCACATTGCGCTTGCCTGGTTCGACGTTCGTCACCTCGCGGGCGCCGATCGAGACCGAGCCCGAGGTCGCCTGCTCCAGGCCGGCGATGGTGCGCAGCAGCGTGGTCTTCCCGCAGCCGGACGGGCCGAGCAGCGCGAAGAACTCGCCGTCGGCGATGGTCAGGTCCAGCCCGTCCACCGCGCGCACCCCGTTGGGGTACACAGTGGACAGTGCGTCGATCGAGATCTGGGCCATCAGCTCTTGATCCCTCCGTGGAACCGGAAGCCGTAACGCTTGCTCACGAACAGGTACAACACGACCACCGGGATCGAGTACAGCAGGGAGAACACCGGGATCACGGTCAGGTTCGCGCTGCCGCCCTCGTCCTGCAGGGTCCGCAGCAGCACCGCGGCGGGCTGGCTGCCGATGTCCCGCAGCAGCAGGAACGGCAGCAGGAAGTTGCCCCACGCCTGGACGAACGACCAGACCACGATCGTCGCGATCCCCGGCCGCGCCACCGGAATCACCACGTGCAACAGGATCTGCCCCGGCGAGGCGCCGAACACCCGCGCGGACTCCTCGTAGGACTGCGGCACCGCGTCCATGAAGTCCTTGAGGATGAAGATGGCCGCGGGCAGCATCCCGCCCGCGATCACCAGAGCCGTGCCGTACTGGGAGTTGATCAGCCCCAGCTGGTACATCATCACGAAGATGGGCACCATCGCCGCGGTCCCGGTGACCACACTGGACAGCAGCAGAAGCACGTACAGCAGGGCATCCCGGCCCGGGATCCGCACCCGCGACAGCGCGTACGCGGCGCACGCGGACAGCACGGTCGTGATCACCATCGCCAGGGTGCACAGCACCAGCGAGTTCACCAACGAGGTCAACGCATAGGGGTGGTCGAACGTGGTCCGGATGTTGGCGAACGTCCAGTCCGGCCACCGCAGGCCCAGCCCCGGCTTCGAGTCGAACGGCGCCGAGGCCAGCCACAGCATGGGGATCGCGAAGAACGCCAGCACCACCGCGAAGAACGCGGTGTAGCCGATCCGGCGCAGCACCAGGCCCGTCACGCGCGCCTCCGCAGAATCCTCAGGTACACCAACGCGACGACCAGGTTCACCAGCAACAGCAGGAACGAGATCGCCGACGCGTAGCCGAGCTGCCCGGACCCCAGCGCCTGCTGGTAGATGAACACCGGCAGCGTCTCCGACTGGTGGTTCGGCCCGCCCGCGGTCAGCAGGAACGGCGAGAAGTCGTTCGCCGTCCAGAGGCTGATCAGCAGGGTGTTGGTCAGCACGTGCCCACGGATGTGCGGGAAAACGACGTCCTTGAGCGTGCTCCACTTCGACGCGCCGACCATCCGCGCGGTCTCC
>CBIMJO010001284.1:0-3581 GCA_966244135.1 uncultured Actinocrispum sp.
TCGCGCTCCCGTACGTCCCGGGAAGCTGTGGCACGCCACCGAGCACCAGCCCGCGCCGTGGACCGAACGCACCGTGCGACTGCTGCGTGGAAGGCTGATTGCCCCCGGTCCGGGGGCATCAGCCCGCTGGGAACTCCAGGTCAGACGATTTCGGCCTTGGTGATGGTGACGTCCTCGATCGGGACGTCGCCGTGCCCGCCGGCGTTGCCGGTCTTCACGCCCGCGATCGAGTCGACGGTCTGCTGGCCGTCCACGACCTTGCCGAACACCGCGTAGCCCCCGCCGCGCGGGGTGGGCGAGGAGTGGTCGAGGAAGTCGTTGTCGGTGGTGTTGATGAAGAACTGGGCGGTCGCCGAGTGCGGGTCGTTGGTGCGGGCCATCGCCACGGTGTAGTGCTTGTTCTTCAGGCCGTTGGTGGCCTCGTTCTGGATCGGGGAGCCGGTCGGCTTCTGCCGCATGCCCGGCTCGAACCCGCCGCCCTGGATCATGAAGGACTCGATGACGCGGTGGAAGATCGTGCCGTCGTAGTGGCCGTTGCGGACGTAGTCGAGGAAGTTCGCCACCGACTTCGGGGCGTTCGCCTCGTCCAGCTCCAGGGTGATCGGGCCGTGCGAGGTGGTCAGCTTGACTTGGGTCATGCGGACATTCTGCCGTGCGCCGCGCGGGCCGTCCGAACTGGACCGCGCGGCCACGGCGGATCAGCCCAGCAACGCGGCCAGTTCCCGGGGCCGGCTCAGGGCGACGCAGTGACCTGCGGCGATCTCCTCGGGGACGATGCCGAGGCGGTCGGCCACGACCTCGCGCATGAACGCGGCCGGGAAGAACCGGTCCTCGGTGCACAGCACGAACCGTGTATGCACGTCAGGCCATGCGTCCAGCGGCCAGGGCGCGGTCATCGGGGTCTCGGACTGGCCGCGGCCGTGCGCCATCGCCTGCTCGGCCAGGTCACGCGGCACGTCCTGGTAGAAGCAGACATACGGGTCGTCGTTGCCGGTCAGGCCGCCGTCCAGGGCGGCCTGCTTGTCGGCCGCCTGCCGGTAGCCGGTGTTCGCCCACCAGTCGGCCGGCGGCTCACCCGGCTTGGGGATCATGGCGGTCACCAGGACGAGCTGGTCGGCGCTGAGCCGCTCGGCGACCAGGGGAGCGGTGAACCCACCGAACGAGTGACCCACGACCACCAGGTCGCGCCGGTCGCCGACCGCCTCGGCCACGGCATCGACGTACTCGGGCAGCCCGGCGTCGTCGTCTTCGGCGGGCAGGTCCGGCGCCACCACGTCGTGCCCTTTCGTGCGGAGCTCGGCGGCCACCAGGTGCCACGACCAGGCGACGTCTGCTGCCCCATGGATCAGTACGAACGTGCTCATGCTGCCCCCATCCCCAGATATTCGGACATTTCGCTCATTTTGGATATCAATGTTATCCGCCGAAATTCCGGACCACTACCCCGGTCATGAATCCGCACCAGTATTCTGCGGGGAAGAACGTGCACCCGAAACCGGTGGGGGAACGAAAGACAGTGCATATCGACCAGTGGCTGGAAGCCATTCCGCCGTTGTCCGTGTACCTGATCGTCGGCCTGGTCATCATGACCGAGAGCCTGGGGATCCCGCTGCCCGGCGAGATCGTGCTGGTCAGCGCCGCCTTGCTGTCCTCGCAGCACCACGAGCTGAGCCCGCTGTGGGTGGGCGTGTTCGCCAGCGCCGGCGCCATCATCGGCGACAGCATCGGGTACATGATCGGGCGCAAGGGCGGGGCCAGACTGTTCGCCTGGGCCGGCCGGAAATTCCCCAAGCATTTCGGCCCGGAGCACATTGCCAAGGCACAGGACCTGTTCAAACGCCGGGGTGTGTGGGCCGTGTTCTTCGGCCGGTTCATCGCCCTGCTGCGGATCCTGTCGGGCCCGCTGGCCGGTTCGCTGCACATGCCCTACGGCCGCTTCCTCGCCGCCAACGCCCTCGGCGGCATCGCCTGGGCCGGCGGCACCACCGCGGCCATCTACTACCTCGGCGTCGTGGCGGAGAAGTGGCTGTCCCGCTTCTCCTGGATCGGCCTCGTCGTCGCCGTGGTCGCGGGCCTGGTCATCAGCATCATCATCAAGAAGCGCATGACCGCCCGTACCCACACCCCCGAGCCCGAGAAGGAACCCGCCAGCCAGGAAAGCTGAAGCCCCCACCCACTGCCGCGCCCATCTGTCCGGGGCGCGGCAGTCGCGTGTCAGCGCCCTTGCTCGAAGGGGACCCGGCACCGGTCGACCTCCTGAGCGACGTGTTCCATGAACCAGTACATGATCTCGTACGGCACATCGTGGGTGTTCATGTGAACGATCGGCGCCCGCTCCGGATCCTCAGGAATCACCGCCACCACAAACGCCGCACCAGGCAGGTGGGTGGGCGCATCCGTGATCCCGGCCCACGTCTCGGCAGCAGGCACCGCTTCGCTCAACTCCACGCACCAGGCGTCGTCGGGCAACGCGTAGTGGAACTGAACTGCATAGTGCCGCCCCGCATGTTCACGCACCTCCGCCACCCCCGCACATTCCCACACCCACGCTGACCACGTCGCACGGATATCCGACGCCCCACTGCAGCCGGCCTCGGCCTGTACTTCTGCCGAAGCCCCGCACAACCCCGGCCGCTTTGCTGTGCAGGCTGGCCGAAGATGCTGATTGCCCGGAGGCGCACCACAAATGGAGCGCTGACGGTCGGTGATCCAAATGGTTGTGGCGCAAGGTACTCAAGCGCTGGACCGGATCAACAGGCGTCCCCGGGATCATCATGACCGGAATCGAGACCTACAAAGCCAAACTGCCACCCGCGCTGAGGCCCAGCGCGAACGAGATCCGTTCGATCAAGCTCCCGGTCCTGGCGATCTTCGCGCGAAAGAGCGTCGTGCACAATGCTGCGAAAGGCGCCGAGCGCGCCCGGAACTGGCTGCGGAAAGCCGAAGTCGAGCTCTGGGACATGCCGCACGACCTGACCGAACCAGGCCGGTTCACGCAAAGGGTTCTGGACTTCGTCGCTGTCCACGGCTGAGGAAAGTGCCCCCGATGCAGGCACATCGGGGGCACTCCACGATCAAGCCGCGGCGACCTCGAACTCAGCGGCCTGCCCGGCCGGCCATCCGGTGTTGCCGGTGAACGTCAGCCGGACGAACCTGGTTGTCGTCGTGCCGAAGCCGGCCGACGCGGTGTTCCCGGAAGCGGGATCGAAGGTGTAGCCGCGCGATCCGACAATCGTCGAGTACGAGCCACCGTCCGAACTTCCCTGGATGGTCACGGTCTGCGTCCGCGTGCCCCAGGCGCTGGAGGGCGGCAGCTTCAAGGTGACCTTGTTGATCGCGGTCGGCGCGCCGAGGTCGACGGTCAGCGTCTGCGGGAACGCGTTGTTCGCGCTTTCCCAGTAGCTGTTGGCGTTTCCGTCGTTGGCGTTGCCCGGCGGGAACCCGCCCTGTGACCCGCTCGCGGTGATCGACTTGCCCAGCGCGACGTTGCTGCCCGGGCCGGGTGGCTGCGGCGGGCCCGAGTTCGGCGGCGGCCAGGTGGCGCAGTTCGTCCACGTGCCCGGCCAGCCGCTGTTGCCCGA
>CBIMJO010001285.1:0-3579 GCA_966244135.1 uncultured Actinocrispum sp.
GCACTCAGGCCGGGGCGGCGGACGTGCGTGCCGATGTTGGAGGCGATGTTGATGATCGTGCCGCCGCCGTGTTCACGCATGTGCGCGATCTGGTACTTCATGCACAGGAACACGCCGGTCAGGTTGACGTCGATCACGTTCGACCAGGTGTCCGGGTCGAGGTCGGCGACGGGGGCGTTCTTCCCCAGGACCCCGGCGGCATTCACGGCGACGTGCAGGCCGCCGTGCTCGCGGACCACCGTGTCGATGAGGGCCTCGACCTCGGCGGGCTTGGTCACGTCGGCCATGCTGCTCCCGGCGCGCACGACTGCAGCCCCGCGTCGAGGCCATGTGCGAGCCGAGCGCACCGCTGCCACCAGTGATCAGCACAACCTTGCCGGAGAAGGACATAATCCGACGCTAGCGGATATCAGAACGACCGGTCAAATATCCGGGCGAACGTGAGACACACCTCGGACGAACGTGAGACACGGGGCGGACGAACGTGAGACACGCGGGTTTAGCGGTGGACGCTTTTGATTGCGGCTATGTCTGGGTGTGGGGTCAGGGTGGGCGCGTCCGCGGCCAGGTGCGCGAGCTTGCCTTTGATGCGTTTGGGCAAGCCGCTGCCGAGGATGTAACGGGTCGCGGTGACGGCTCGTTCGGCTCCGGCGAGCAGCTTCACCGAGCCGCGGCCGTCCAGGCCGGTACTGCGGAGATCCAGGTGCCGCAACTGGTGCGGGCCCGCGGACAACGTCTCCGCCAGCGCGGCCGCGTCGACGCGGTTGTCCCGGGCGTCCAGCACTCCGGCCGCTCGGACCCGGCCCAGGTCCAGGACCTCGACTCCGGCGAGCACGGCCGCGTCGAACAACCCGGTCATCGCGTGGGCGCTGATCCCGTTGCTGGCCACCGAAAGCCGCCTCAGCCCACCGGTCAGCCCGGCCCTGACGTACGCCGCGCCGCGGTCACCCAGCTGGCAGGCCGACAGGTACAGCTCTTCCAAGCCACAATCGCGGACCAGCTTGGTGAGTGCCTCGGCACCGCCCAACGGGTTGCCGGACAGGAACAACCGCCGCACGACCCGCGTCGCGGCGAGCGCCGCGACGAGTCCTTCGAGAATCGGCGCGGTGACACCGGTCTGCACGAGATCGATGGTGGCCGGGGCGTTTCCGGTTGCCACGAGGTCGGCGATGGCCTGCAGTCCGCTGGGGCCCAACGGGTTGCGCTTGAGCCACAGGCCGTTCACGACGCCGGGGGACGCGGCGATCCGGGTGGCGATCGTGCACGCGCCGCCCTCGCCGATCCCGTTGCAGCCCAGGTAGATCGTGGACGCACCGGCCTCGATCGCACCCTCGGTGGCCTTCGCCGCTCCCTCATCGCCGAGCTGATCCGTGCCCAGCAACAGATGCCGGACGGGGCCGCCGTGCGGCAACGCCTCGACGACGGCTTTCACGCCCAGCGGCCCTAAATCGGACTTGCAGAGATCGAGCCGACCGTCGGGAAGTGCTGTGCCGACGGGGAAGTCGAGGCGCAGCGGGGCTTGCTGGCCGGTGCGCAACCAGGCCAGCAACGGTTCCAGGCTCACCACGGCACCTCGCGATAGTCCTTCAGGAACACCCCGGACGGCGGGTCCCCGGCCTCGCCCCGGACGATCGGGTCGTAGATCCGCGCCGCGCCGTCGCGGACGTCCAGCGGCGGGCGCCAGCCGGTGCCGGAGATCGTGGCCTTGGTGGGCGCCGGGTTCTCGTCGGTGATCCAGCCGGTGTCCACGCTGGTCAGGTAGATCCCTTCGGCGGCGAGCTCGGCCGCGCTGGTGCGGGTGAGCATGTTCAGCGCCGCCTTGGCCATGTTGGTGTGCGGGTGCCCGCCGGACTTGAACCGCGCGGCGAACCAGCCCTCCACGGCGGACACGTTCACGATGTACCGCCGCGGGAACGAAGACATCCGCAGGCTCGGCAGCAACCCATCGACCAACAGGAACGGCGCCACCGCGTTGATCAGCTGCACCTCAAGCATCTCGGCGGCGTCCACCGAACCGACCCGCGCCGTCCACGAGTTGACCGCCGACGGATCCGGCACCAACCCACTGGCATCAACCGGCGCCACGATCTCCGCCGCCTCTGTGCCAATGCTCGACCCTGCAAGCAGGTCTTCGGAGACAGTGGTCAGCGCCCGGGTCCAGTCCGGCTCAGGCAAGGCCGGAACGAAGCCGGGAGCGGCATCGATGGCCACCGGCACCCGCAACGGCTCGGACTCGGCCGCGAGCAGCTGCCGGTACGACCACGACGGCCGCTTCACGGTCTGTGCCGCGTTGTTGATCAGAATGTCGAGGGGTCCCTGGAGCTTCTCCGTCAAACCCAGGACCTGGCGCGGATCCCGGAGATCCACGCCCACGATCTGCAGCCTGTCGAGGGGAATGTCCGGCTCGGCCGCGAACCGGCGGGCCGCGTCCACCGGGAAACGAGTCGTGACAATGACTTCGGCGCCGTCGCGGAGCAGCATCCGGGCGACCTGGAAGCCGATCTTCACCCGCCCGCCGGTGATCAGCGCCCGCCGCCCGGACAGATCCACGCGAGCCTCGCGCCGGGCCCGGTTGTCCCGCGCGCACTCCAGGCACAGCCACTGGTAGAACGCGTCCAGTTCAACGTAAGGCTGCTTGCAGACGTAGCAATGCTTTTGCCGCTTCAAAGTCCCGGCGCTGCCCTCGGCCACGACCGTGACGTCCTCGGTACGGTCCGTGGCGCCCAGGCTGGTCGCGGCCAGCAGCGCCCGGTCCGCGGCCTGGGTCTCGCGGTGGCGCTCACGGGAGCGTTGTTTCTTGTGGTCCTTGACCAGGCCGTCGACCGCGCGCAGAAGTCGTTGCCGGACGGGGTCATCCGTCGGCAACCGGCGTGCCTGGGCCAGCACGCCCAGGCACGTCTCCAGATCCGCGTCGTCGATCATGCGGGGCCGGCTGGATTCGAACCAGCGTCCTCACTCCCTGGCAAGGAGGCGCGACGACCTCTGCGCTACAGCCCCAGCGGTAAGCCGGTGCCGGATTCGAACCGGCGTCCTCCGCACTGCCGGCGCGACGCGTCGACCTCTGCGCTAACCGACTTACCAGCGGCAGGTTAGCACTGAAGGCCTTACAGGGGCGTCACATATGCGCCGGAGATGCCGCCGTCGACCAGGAACTGCGACGCTGTCATGAAAGAGGAGTCGTCGCTCGCCAGGAACGCCACCGCTGCGGCGATCTCGTCCGGTTCAGCGAAACGGCCCATCGGCACGTGGACCAAACGGCGCTGCGCGCGCTCGGGATCCTTGGCGAACAGCTCCCGCAGCAACGGAGTGTTGACCGGTCCGGGACAGAGCGCGTTCACCCGGACGCCCTGCCGGGCGAACTGCACGCCCAGCTCGCGGCTCATCGCCAGCACGCCGCCCTTCGAGGCGGTGTAGGAGATCTGTGACGTCGCCGCGCCCATCACGGCCACAAAGGACGCCGTGTTGATGATCGAACCGCGGCCGCCGGCGAGCATGTGCGGGATGGCCGCCTTGCAGCACAGGTAGACCGAGGTGAGGTTGACCGTCTGCACCTTCTGCCAGGCCTCGATGCCGGTCTCC
>CBIMJO010001286.1:0-3572 GCA_966244135.1 uncultured Actinocrispum sp.
CTGTGCCACACCTACTACCCGGGGAACGACCCGCACCTGCCCAACCCGGCCGCCCGCGGGTACATCTGGGCCGACCTCGACCACGACGGCGTCGAAACCCTCGAGGACGTCACCGAGATGAACCAGTCCATCCCCGGTGCCGCGGGCGCGATCATCTCGACGGCCGAGGACCTGGACAAGTTCATCACCGGCCTATTCGACGGCAGGCTGCTGAGCAAGCGGATCATGGACGACCATCTGTTCGCGCTGCCGAAGGTGTCGCAGGTCGACGGCTCCAAGCCGATGTACAGCCAGGGCCTGATGGCCGTGGAGCTGAAGAAGGGCCTCACGGTGTGGGGCAAGACCGGCAGCCGCTACGGCTACTCCAGCGGTGTCTTCGCCACCCGCGGCCTGGAACGCAAGCTCGTCTACTCGGTCAACCCGACCGTGAAGTCCCCGGACGGCCAGCCGTTGCTCGTGCAGCGCATCGCCGCGGCCGCGGCGGTGGGCATGGAGCCGCCGCCGCAGCAGGGATGAACTAGTCCTTACGACTGGCGGAAGTCCGGCGGCGCCCGGTGGTCCATCGGGGTAGGTTCGGCCGTGTGATGGGACTGCCGGACACGATCAAGGGCCTTCTGTTCGATCTCGACGGAGTGCTCACCGGAACCGCTGAACTGCACAAACGCGCGTGGAAACGGACTTTCGACGAGTTTCTGGCGCACCACGACGGGCCGGACTACCGGCCGTTCACCGAGCGGGACTACCTGGACCATGTGGACGGACGGCCCCGTGCCGACGGGGTGCGCCAGTTCCTCGCCTCGCGCGGAATCCGGCTCCCCGAGGGCGACCCGGACGATCCGCCCGGCGAGGCCACTGTCAACGGCGTGGGCAACAAGAAGAACGTGCTGCTGCTCAAGGTGATCGAGGAGGAGGGCGTGCGGCCTACCCGGGATCACGCCGTTACGTCGAGGCCGCTCGTGCGGCCGGGCTGAAGATCGCGGTCGTGACCTCGTCCGCCAACGGCGAGGCGGTGCTGGCGGCAGCCGACCTGACGCAGTTCGTGCAGGCCAGGGTGGACGGCATCACCATCACCTCGCAGGGCCTGCGCGGCAAGCCCGCGCCGGACTCGTTCCTGGCCGGTGCCAAGGCCCTCGGTGTCGAACCCGCTGAGGCGGCGGTGTTCGAGGACGCGTTGTCCGGTGTGGCGGCCGGGCGCGCGGGCAACTTCGGTTACGTGGTCGGCGTGGACCGCGCGCACCAGGCGGAAGCGCTGCGCGAGCATGGCGCCGATGTGGTCGTAGAGGATCTGGCCGACCTGCTGGAGTCAGCATGACAACCACCCCGCGGTACGAGATCGAGCCATGGCAGCTGCGCTGGCGCGGCCTGGACCTGGATGCGTTGCGCCGCACCGAGTCCACCTTCGCGCTGTCGAACGGCCACATCGGGCTGCGCGGCACGTTCGAGGAAGGCGAGCCGCGCGGCCTGCCGGGCACGTACCTCAACGGCTACTACGAGCGCCGGAAACTGCCGTACGCCGAGGCGGGGTACGGCTTCCCGGAGGACGGGCAGACCGTCGTCAACGTGACCGACGGCAAGATCATCCGGCTGCTGGTCGAGGACGAGCCGCTGGACATGCGCTACGGCCACGCGCCCGCGCACGAGCGGGTGCTGGACTTCCGCTCGGGCACGTTGCGCCGCAGCACCGAGTGGGTCTCCCCGACCGGGCGGCACATCCGGCTGACGACCGAGCGGCTGGTGTCGTTCACCCAGCGGGCGATCGCGGCGATCCGCTACACCGTCGAGCCGCTGGACGACGACCTGCAGCTGGTCATCCAGTCCGACCTGCTGGCCAACGAGCCGATCCTGTCCCGCACCGACGACCCGCGGGTGGCCGCCGCCCTGGACAAGCCGCTGATCAGCGACTTCGCCTGGGCGGGCGGGATGCGCGCGATCCTGTCGCACGCGACCCGCTCGTCCGGCCTGCGGATGGCCGCGGGCATGGACCACGAGCTGCACCTGGAGGAGGACGGCATCCGCACGGAGATCTCCGCGCTGCCGGACCTCGCGCGGCTGACCGTGGCCGCGGACGTGCCGAAGAACTCCAAGCTCACGCTGATCAAGTACGTGGCCTACGGCTGGTCGAGCCAGCGGTCGTCACCCGCGTTGCGTTCGCAGGTGGACGCGGCGATGGTCGGCGCGCTGCAGACCGGGTGGCAGGGCCTGCTCGACGAGCAGCGGGCCTACCTGGACGACTTCTGGGAGACCGCGGACATCGAGATCGACGGCGACGCGGAACTGCAGCAGGCGGTCCGGTTCGCGCTGTTCCACGTACTGCAGGCCGGGGCCCGCGGGGAGACCCGGGCGATCCCGGCGAAGGGCCTCACCGGCCCCGGCTATGACGGGCATGCCTTCTGGGACACGGAGTCCTTCGTCCTGCCGGTGCTCACGTACACGATCCCGGAGGCCGCGCGGGACGCCCTGCGCTGGCGTTGGTCCACTTTGGACAAAGCGCGGGACCGGGCGAAGACCCTGGGGCAGAACGGTGCCGCGTTCCCGTGGCGGTCCATCGACGGCGAGGAGTGCTCGGGCTACTGGCCCGCCGGGACCGCGGCCTTCCACGTCAACGCCGACGTCGCCGACGCGGTCATCCGGTACATGAACGCCACCAACGACAAGGGGTTCGAGTCCGACTGCGGGCTGGAACTCCTTGTGGAGACCGCGCGGCTGTGGTCGAGCCTTGGCCACCACGACGCGCACGGCAACTTCCGCATCGACGGCGTGACCGGCCCGGACGAGTACACGGCCATTGTGGACAACAACGTCTACACCAACCTGATGGCCCGCCGGAACCTTCGCTACGCGGCCGCGGTCGCCGAACGCCACCCCAGCAAGGCGCACGAACTCGGTGTGGACGAAGAGGAAACGGCGCGCTGGCGGGACGCGGCCGACGCGATGGTCGTGCTGTATGACGAGGAACTCGGTGTGCACCCGCAGTCCGAGAAGTTCACGCGGCACGCACGCTGGCATTTCAAGGACACGCCGGCCGAGAAGTACCCGTTGCTGCTGCACTACCCGTACTTCGACCTGTACCGCAAGCAGGTCGTGAAGCAGGCGGACCTCGTGCTCGCGATGCACTTCTGCGGCGACGAGTTCACCGACGAGCAGAAGGCCCGGAATGTCGCGTACTACGAGGCTTTGACGGTTCGCGACTCGTCACTGTCGGCGTGCACGCAGGCGGTCATGTGCGCCGAGGTGGGGCACCTCGACCTGGCCTACGACTACTTCGCCGAGGCCGCGCTGACCGACCTGCACGACCTGCACGACAACGTCCAAAATGGACTGCACATCGCGTCGCTGGCCGGCGCCTGGAGCGCGGTCGTCGCCGGGTTCGGCGGGATGCGGGACCACAGCGGGGAACTGGCGTTCGCACCGCGGCTGCCCCCGGAGCTGGCCCGGATCACGTTCCGGATGTCCTACCGCGGCACCAGGATCCGTGTGGAGGTCGGCCAGGAGCAGGCGCTGTACCGGCTGATCTCAGGTGAACCGCTGGGCCTCAAGCACCACGGTTCGGCGTTCACCCTGGGCGAGGAACC
>CBIMJO010001287.1:0-3566 GCA_966244135.1 uncultured Actinocrispum sp.
TGGTCACCGCGAAACACTGCGGCCAGCCGTTCCAGGTCCTCCGGCGCGACCGGCACCGCCACCCGGATCATCGGGTGGGGCCAGACCTGTGCCCAGCCCGGTGGCTGTGGCGCGCCGACGATCCTGCAGGAGCTGGACACGTCGATCGTGGCCGACAGCCGGTGCAGCGGCATCAGCGGCGCCACCGAGATCTGCACGAACAACCCCGGCGGCCGCGCCGGCGCCTGAACCGTCAGCTCTGGTGGGCGTCGACCTGGGCGCCCACCAGGGGCTGCTCCGGCACGAGCCCGGCGTCCGGGCGCGGCTTCGGCCGCCAGCGGGTCAGGCCGACCCCGACCAGGACGACCACCATGCCGGCGATCACCCGCAGCGTGACGGGCTCGTGCAGCACAACGGCACCTAGCAGTACAGACACCACTGGTAGCAGGTAGCCAACAGTCGTAGCAGTGACCGGGCCCTCGTCGGCGATCAGCCGGTAGTTCACGGCGATCGCGACGCCGGTGCCGAAGACCCCGAGGATCACGACCGCGATGACGCTCCACAGATGCAGCGTGACCGGGGCGAAGCCGCCGATCGGCAGGGCGAGCACGCTCAACCCGGTCGCGGGCACCAGTTGCGCCGCGGACAACGCGATCGGCGTGCTGCCCCGGCCGGACAGCTGCCGCGCGATGTAGATGTAGGCGACCGCGTAGCTGGCCGCCGCGGCGAGGATCGCCAGCGCTCCCCAGCTCGCCAGGCCGTGCGACTGCCAGGGCGCGAAGATCAGCAGGGTGCCGGCGAACCCGAGCAGCAGGCCCAGCATCCGCACCGAGAACAGCTTCCGCTCGTCGCGCAGGAACACCGCAATCAGCACCGCCCACAGCGGGGTGGTGGCGTTGAGCACCCCGGCGACCCCGGAGTCGACGGTCTGCTCACCCACGCCGAACAGGAAGAACGGCAGCGAGTTGCCGAAGAACGCGGCCACGGTCAGTTTCGCCCAGACCTTGCCGCCCCTGGGCAGCCGGTCGCGGCTGATCCAGCACATCACCAGCAGAACCGCGGTACCCAGCGCGATCCGCAGCAGCGCGAGCTGCGCGGGTGCGAACGACTGGAGTGCGAGCTTGATCCACAAGAAGCTGGATCCCCACACCAACGCCAGAACCATCATCCGGATCAAGGTGCCCCTGCTGCCCATGGCACCAACGGTGCCCCAGCTAACTTGGCAGGACAAGTGAATATATGTGCACCAACTGTTAAGCAGAACTGTACGATCGGGGCATGCTCGACGTTCGCCGCATGCAACTGCTCCGAGCCGTCGTGACCAGCGGTTCTGTCACGTCGGCCGCGGGCAACCTCGGCTACACCCCGTCCGCGATCAGCCAGCAGTTGGCCGTGCTCGAGCGGGAGGCCGGGACGGCCCTGCTGGAACGGGTCGGCCGGGGCGTGCGGCCGACCGCCGCTGGCCGTCTGCTGACCGAGCACGCCGAGATCCTCAGCCGGAACCTCAGCGATGCCGAGACCGCGCTCAAGGAGCTCAAGGCGGGCCGCACCGGGCGCCTCTCGGTGCGCTACTTCGCCACGGCAGGCGTCGCTCTCGTGCCTCCGTCGCTCGCGCGCCTGCGCAAGGACCATCCGGGTGTGCAGATCGACCTCAAGCTGATCGACCCCGAGGACCCGTTGCCGGAGGTCGAGGCGGGCAACGCGGACGTGGCCATCGTGCTGCACCCCCGGCTCAAGACGTCCAGTTCGCTGCGGCTGGTGCACCTGCTGCAGGACCCGCTGCGGGCCGTGCTGCCGCGTGGGCACCGGCTGGCCGCGAAGCGCGTGCTGGACCTGGCCGACCTGGCCGAAGAGCCGTGGATCAGCGCGGAAGGGCAGGCCGGGCCCTGCTACGAGATCATCGCGGACGCCTGCGCGGCGGCTGGGTTCGCGCCGCACGTGGTCGTCGACGCGGAGGACTACGCGACCGCGCAAGGGTTCGTGGCCGCCGGGCTCGGCCTGGCACTCATCCCCCGGTTGGGGCTGGACACCACACATTCGGGCGTCATCGTCCGCCGGGTGCGCAAACCCGAACCGGTACGGGAGATCTACGCCGCGGTGCGCGAGGCGAACGCGGAAACGCCTGCGGTGCGGGCGTTCCTGACCGCCCTGCAGGAGGTCGCCAAGGCGGTACCGGCCTGAGGCTCAGCCCTGGCTGAGGATCTGCCAGTCGTCGATCAGCAGCTTGTCACCCTGCTTGACCAGGAAGAACTTGTACCGCGGCTTCTCCTCGGAGCCGTCCTTGCCGTGGAACCGCAGCGTGCCGGTGACGGTGTTCTCGCTCTGGCTGGTGTCGCTGATCCGGACGTCGTCGAACTTGGCGTAGAAGTCGAAGAACGCCTTCTTGCCGCCGCTCTTGGCCTGGGCCTTCGGGCTGAGGTCGGCCCAGGCGGAGTCGGGGTCCTCCGGCAGCTTGTCGTAGTACCGCTTGACGAAGTTCTCGCCGTCCGCGAACGCGTCCGCGTCGTCGGTGGTCGTCGTGGTGCTGTTGGTCGTCGTGGTAGTCGACGTCGTCGTCTTTGTCGAGCTCTTCGGCGGCGTCGAGGGCGGCAGCGTCTGGGTGACCGTCTGCTGTGTTGGCGTGGTCGAGGGGCCGGTCGACGCGTTCGTGTTCGACGAGTTGGTGAACAGGCTGGCCACCAGCACACCCAGCGCGGCCGCGGCGACGATCGCCAGCACGGTCAGCAGGATTTTGCGGATGTCGGTGGACTTCTGGCCGGAACCCGGTTGCTGCGGCGGCTCGTGGCCGACCGGCGGCACGGGGCGGCCGGTGCCGCTCGCGTTGACCGGGCCGAACCCGCCGGGCGGTGTTCTTCGCGGCTCCGCCAGCGGGTTGGCGTCCAGCCGGGTGACCGGGTGGTTCGCCGACGGCTGCGGCGGGACCTGCGGCGGCATCGGCGCGGGGATCGGGTTCGGGCGGTGCGCCACGGTCGGGCCGTCGTAGCTGCCGGACAGCAGGCCAGGTGGCACCGGACGGCCCGCGGCGATCGCGGTCAGCGCCTCCCGGGCCGCGGTCATCGACGGCCGCTCCTCGGGGTCGGTGCGCAGCAACCGCATCAGCAACGCGGTCAGCGGCCCGGCCTGGCGCGGCGGGGTGATCTTGCCCGCGGCGACCGCGTGCAGCAGCGCCAGCGTGTTCTCGCTCAGCCCGAACGGCGAGTGCCCCTCGACGCAGATGTACAGCGTGGAACCCAGGGAGAACACGTCCGAGGCGGACGAGGGCTCCATCCCCTTGGCGACCTCGGGAGCCAGGTAGGCGGGCGTCCCGGCGAGCATGCCGGTGGCCGTCACGGTCACGTCGCCGACCGCGCGGGAGATGCCGAAGTCGGTGATCTTCACGCTGCCGTCGTCACCCAGCAGCACGTTCGCGGGCTTGATGTCCCGGTGCACGATCCCGGCCGCGTGCGCCGCGACCAGCGCGGTCGCCACCTCGGCGCCGATCCGGGCGGCCTCCTGGGGCGGCAACGTCATCCGCTCGTCCAGCACGGCGGCCAGGCTGCGGGACGGCAGGTACTCCATGACCAGCCACGGCTGGCCGTCCTCGTCCA
>CBIMJO010001288.1:0-3565 GCA_966244135.1 uncultured Actinocrispum sp.
GTCGGCATCGGCCGCATAGGCCGCGCCGGCGGGATCGTCACGCCAGGCCTGGATCCGGGCCGCTGTCGCGGCGGCGCCTTCCTGGGGATAGCCCAGCTGGTGAAGCAGCTCATCGACCGCCGCCGCGTCGGTGGCGTGTACCAGTCTTATCTGCATGCCTTCCCCGGGCTATGTGATGGGAAAATCGAAGTAGGTGTCCGGATAGGGCTCGTCTTTCAGCGTGTAATGCCACCACTCGCGGTCGTAGGAACTGAAACCGCAGGTTTCCATGATCGAACAAAGGTGGTGACGGTTTCTCGCCTCGACTTCCGTGATTCCCAGCGCTCCATGATGGGACACCGAGTCCATCAGGTCATGGTCGCCGCCCATCGGCGCGAGTTCACCAGTGGCCAGATGAAAAAGCCCTAGGTCGACCGTACTGCCCCGGCTGTGACCGGACTTGGTGGCCACATATCCTCGTTCGAACATCTCCGCTCGCTCGATGTTCGGATAGTGCCGCGGCTTCTTCCGGCCATCCTCCGGCTGCCGTGCCCAGCGCAGAAAACAGTCCACGGCACGTTGCGGGCGGTAACCGTCCCAGATCAGCAGACCGAAACCAAGCGACGCGGCCTCTTCCTGCGCATTCTCGAGAGCCACGCACAAAGCTTTGGTGCCGACGATTCGGTTCGCCGCGTATCCGTCCAC
Source organism: uncultured Actinocrispum sp. (assembly GCA_966244135.1). GTDB lineage: Bacteria > Actinomycetota > Actinomycetes > Mycobacteriales > Pseudonocardiaceae > Kibdelosporangium. The sequence continues at coordinate 685 of CBIMJO010001288.1, forward strand.
GGGCTTGCCGGTGAAGTTGTCCCATGTGGCGTACTTGGCATCCCAGCGTATCCCGGGCACGAACTCGTCCAAGAAGACGAAGCCGTCCTTCATTGAACCTTCCCTGTCAACGCCAGCGACACGATCCGGTCGATCACGTCACCAAGCGGCAACCCGGCGGCCGCCATCATCCGCGGATAACGACTGTACGAGGTCAAGCCGGGAAAGGTGTTGACCTCGTTGAGCATGACCGTGCCATCTTCCAGCAGGAACATGTCGACCCGTGCGAGCCCCCGGCACCCCAGCGCGCGATAGATGGCTTTCGCCGTCTGCTGAACGAGCAGACGCGCGTCTGCCGGAATGTCAGCGGGAACGACTATCGTCGAGTTCTCGGACCCGCTCTCGGGGTTGTCCTCCTGATGGATCTTGAAGAATCCATGGGACAGGTGGATCCGGTCCGGCTCACCCGCGATCACATCGAGGTAGTTCCCCAGGATGGCACAGCCGACCTCACTGCCGGTGACAGCTTCTTCGATCAGCACCTTCGGGTCATAGTGGCGTGCGGTTTCCACCACGTCCAACAATTCTTCCGGACTGGACACCTTGCTGACACCGAAAGACGAACCCGAACGGGCCGGCTTGACGAAGACGGGATAGGTGAACAGGCCGGGATCGATGTTCTCGTCCGGCGTGACGATCCAGAAGTTCGGCGTGGCGATCCCCGCATTGCCCGCGACGACATAAGCGAGGGATTTGTCCATGCACAGCGCGGAACTCTGGACATCGCAGCCCGCGTAGGGGATGCCGGAGAGCTCCAGCAGGCCCTGCATCGCGCCGTCCTCGCCGAGTTTGCCGTGCAGAACGGGCAGCACCAGGTCCAGGCTGACCGTCTCGTAGCGCCCCTGCTCGAGGACCAGCAACCCATGAACACTGCTGTCCGGCGAAAGCACGGCCGGGCGGGAACCGCCGTTCTCCCAGCCCGCGCCGGGGCCATCACAAAGCCGCCAGGAACCGCTCTGTGTGATCCCGATCCAGAACGGCTCATACCTGTCGGTGTCGAGGTGTTTCGCGACCTCCTGCGCGGACTTGACGGAGACGGGATGTTCCTCGGAGGAGCCCCCGAACAGGATTCCGATCCTCAACCTATCCACGCTGGTCCCCGCTTTCGAACTTCAGGCAGTTGGCAATGGAATTCTCGACGGTGTCCCGCAGAGCGTGATCCGTGTAGTAGGCGGTGTGCGGACTGATGAACACATTCGTCATCCGCTGCAACCGCAGCAACAACGTGCTTTCAATGGGATTGTTCCGGCGGTCGGCGTAGAAGATCCCCTCTTCCCCTTCGAGGACGTCCAGCGCCGCACCACCCAATCTGCCACAATCCAGGGCCCCGGCGAGCGCCGCGGTATCAAGAAGTGCCCCGCGCCCGGTGTTGATGAGGAACGCGCCCTGTTTCATCTGCTCGATCCGGCGGCGGTGCAGCAAATGGTACGTACCCTCGTTGAGCGGGGTATGCAGCGTCACGATGTCGCTGCGCTGGAGCAGCTCATCAAGGGGAACATAATCCGCGGAGATGGTCGGGGTGAGGTCATAGGCCAGCATCCGGCAACCGAACCCCCACAACCGGTCGATGACCGCCGCGCCGATGCGCCCGGTCCCCACCACCCCGATGGTCAGGTCGCGGAGCTCCTTCCCGCGCACATCATTCAACCGGTAGTCATGAACATCCGTACGCCGGACAGTGGATTTCGCATGCCGCACCGCCATCAGCATCAACATCAACGTGTAATCGGCGACACTGTCGGGCGAATAGGAGACGTTCCCGACGGAAATCCCGACGCTCTCCGCGTATGTCACATCGATGTGGTTGTATCCGATGCTCCTGGTGGAGATGTACCTGACACCGGCCTCGCTCAGCGCGAGAAGAGCGGCGTTCGTGATGCGAGTCTTGTGACCGACGCTGATACACCGGTTCCCCGAAGCCAGCTCGGCATTCCTCTCGGAAACGGCGACCTCGATGATGGTTGGCACCACCCCCAGCCGAGGCGCCAACTCCCTGAACAAGACAGCCTCGTCCCGCTCACACCCATAGACCGTGATTCCCACCGCAGGAACGGTTGAGGACGCCAGCGATCGGGTGCGGCGCGCCCCAGTACGTGCCGGTTCGCTGTAGGTCATGGTCCCAAGTCAAGACACCACGGTGTTGCCGGTACGTATGCGCTTTTCAATACACCAACGATATGGCTCTCGAGTTCTGCCTGCTCCTCGGCGCCGGGCCGGGTTACGCTCTCGGCAGGGGCGAAGGGGGAGAGTTGGCGACATCCGGGACGTCTGATCTGGCATTCGGGATCCTCGGCCCGCTCGAGGTGACGCGCGGGGGCACGCCGGTGCCGGTGAACGGGCCGAAGCTGCGGATCATGCTGGCGGCGCTGTTGCTCCGCCCGAACGCGACGGTCCCGGTCGACCGGCTCGCCGAGGAACTGTGGGGTGACGAGCAGCCCTCGACCGCGCGCAAGAGCACTCAGCTCTACGCGCAACGGCTGCGGCGCGCGCTGGATGACGCCCTGATCGAGACCCGGCCGGACGGGTACCTGCTGCGGCTGGCGCCCGGGCAGCTGGACCTGCTGCGCTTCCGCGCGCTCGTCGAGCAGGCCGGCACCGCCGAGCCGGAGACCGAGCGGACGCTGCTGGCCGAGGCGCTGGCCTGTTGGCGTGGCGAGCCGCTGGCGGACGTGCCGTCCGAGTCGCTGCAGCGCGATCAGGCCGTGCCGCTGGCCGAGGAACGGCTGCGCGCCAGGGAGCGGTACCTCGAAGTCAGCCTGGAACTGGGCCGGCACCGTGAGATCGTCGGCGAACTCGGCACCCTGACCAGGGAAAACCCCTGGCAGGAGTCGTTCTGGGCGTT
>CBIMJO010001289.1:0-3561 GCA_966244135.1 uncultured Actinocrispum sp.
CGGAAGGGTGAGGGCCGCCGAAGTGGCGTCGGAGCTGGAGATCTCGGTGGCCACCGCCCGCCGCGACCTCGAAGCCCTGTCGACGGCGGGCATCCCGGTGTATCCGCAGCCCGGGCGCGGTGGTGGGTGGGAGTTGCTGGGCGGGGCGCGGACGGACCTGAGCGGCCTGACCGCCGCCGAGGCGCAGGCGTTGTTCCTGCTGGTCGGGCCCGCGGCGGCGGTGGCTCCCGAGGCGAAGGCCGCGTTGCGCAAGCTGGTGCATGCGTTGCCCCAGACGTTCCGCGCGGACGCACAAGCCGCGGCCGAGGCGACGGTGATCGACCCGTCGCGGTGGGGCGAGCACAGCAAGCAGACACCCATCGCGGTGCAGACCCTGCAGACGGCCGTGGTGCGGCGACTCAAGGTCCGGCTCACCTACAGCGGCCGCGAGCGGGTGATCGATCCGTGGGGTCTGGTCAACAAGGACGACATCTGGTACCTGATCGCCGGAACCGACCAGGGCCGCCGCACCTTCCGGGCCGACCGGATCACCGCCGTCGAGGTCACGGCCGCCCACGCGGACCGCCCGGACGACTTCGACCTGACCGCGGCCTGGGACGAGGTCGTCCAGCGGATGGAGGAACGTCGGTCCACTGTGGAGGCACGGGTGCTGATCGAGACCCGGTTCGTGCCCATTCTGCGGGACCAGTTCGGCCGCCATTGCGAAGTCGAGGAGGACCTGCCCGACGGCCGGTCGCGAGTCCGGCTGGCCGCGCACATGCCGATCGGCATCGCCCAGCACCTGGCCGGCTGGGGCGCGCTGGTCGAGGTGCTCGACTCCGAACCGGTCAAGGCCGAACTGGCCCGCCTCGGCCGCGAGCTCGTGGACCGCTACAGCTGAAAGAAGATCATCGGGTTGTCGCGTCCACTGTGGATCGGCTCGGCCAGCCCGAGCTTGACGCGGTGCTGCATGATCCGGTCGTACACCCCCGGAGCGGCCTTACGCGAAGCGGTGAAGTACGCGATCCCCTTGTCCGCCAGCCACTTCAGCACGACGGAGCCCTCGCTGAGCGGCAGCGCCCGCCGCCCGTGGAACACGTCGTGCACGCTCACCGGGCAGGAAACCCCGGGGAACACCTCAGCCAAGTACCACCGGGCAAAGGAAGCCGTGTGCGCGGCGTCCACGAACAAGTACCCGGTGTCCTCGGGAAGCTTCGCCTCCCGCGCGTCCCCCTGCGCGAAACTCCACCGCGAAGCCAGCTCCGCGGGCACCGAAGCGTGCGCGGTGATGTCATACGAGTGCAGATGCCCGAACTCATTGTCCCGCAACGCCCGCAGGATCCAGGACGTCGACCACCCGTGCAACGCCCCGAGCTCGACGACGGTAGCGGGCCGCGTCTCCCGCAGACGCAGGTAGGTCAGCTCGGCCTCGATGTCGTCCAGCTGCGCTTTGATACCGGTGGCGTGCAGGTCTCGTTGCTCGGCCCGGACCTTCACCAGATCGGGCAGGTACTTCGAGTACAGCGCGACGACATCCTCGACATCGAGCCGGGAAACATTGGCGTGCACAGAGATCCCCTCCAAGATCGTGACAAGCTCACGATCTCAGCGGGGACCTCCTTGCCGACAGCCAGAACTCCCCCACCCGTTTCTGGGGGATAACCCCCACAAGAGGCTTACTCGGGGTCGTAGCCGAGGTTGGGGCGCAGCCACCGCTCGACCTCGGCCTGCTCCAGGCCGCGGCGGACGGTGTAGTCGTCGATCTGGTCCTTGCCCAGGCGGCCTACGGTGAAGTACCGCGAGGCCGGGTGGGCGAAGATCAGGCCGCTCACGCTGGCCGCCGGGGTCATGGCGAACGACGACGTCAGCCCCATGCCGAGGTTGTCCGAGTCCAGCAGCTCGAACAGGTCCTGCTTGAGGCTGTGGTCCGGGCTCGCCGGGTAGCCCAGCGCCGGCCGGATGCCGCGGAACCGCTCGGCGTGCAGGTCCTCGATCCTCGGGTCGGCGTCCGGCTCGAACCAGTCCCGCCGCGCCTTCAGGTGGATGTACTCCGCGAACGCCTCGGCGAGCCGGTCGGCCAGGGCCTTGACCATGATCGACTTGTAGTCGTCGTTGCGCTCCTCGTAGGACGCCGCGAGCTGCTCGGCGCCGTGGATCGCCACGGCGAACCCGCCGAGGTGGTCACCGGCCGGCGCGATGTAGTCCGACAGGCAGCGGTTCGGGCGGTTCTCCGGCTTCTCCGTCTGCTGGCGCAGCATCGGGAACCGGACTCCGTTGTCCAAGAGGATGTCGTCGCCCTCGGAGTGCGCCGGCCAGAACCCATACGCCCCAACGGCCTGGAACGAGCCGTCGGCGATGATCTGGTCCAGCAACGCGTTCGCGTCGTCGAACAGCTCACGCGCCACCGGCTGGTCCAGGATCGCCGGGAACTTGCCCTTCAGCTCCCAGGCCAGGAACAGGAACTGCCAGTCGATCATCTCGCGCAGCTCCGGCAGCGACGGCCGGACGACCCGCAGACCGGTGAAAGCGGGCGTCGGTATGTCCTCAAAGGACACCACCTCACGGTTCGCCCGGGCCTGCTCGATGGTCAGCAGCGCCTTCTGGTGCCGGTTCGCGTGCTGCTGGCGCAGCCGCTCCTGCTCGGCGAGGTTGTCCTTGTGCAGCACCTCGGCCCGGTCCGGGTCCAGCAGGTCCGACACCACACCGACCACACGGGACGCGTCAAGCACGTGCACCGTGGTCTCGTCGTAGACGGGCGCGATCCGCACGGCGGTGTGCTGGCGGGAGGTCGTAGCGCCACCGATCAGCAGCGGCAGCTTCAGCCCACGCCGCTGCATCTCCGCGGCGACACTGACCATCTCGTCCAGCGACGGCGTGATCAGCCCGGAAAGCCCGACGGCGTCGGCACCTTCGGCCACGGCGGTGTCCAGGATGACCGACGCGGGCACCATCACGCCGAGGTCGATCACCTCGTAGTTGTTGCAGCCCAGGACAACGCCGACGATGTTCTTGCCGATGTCGTGCACGTCGCCCTTGACCGTGGCGAGCACGATCTTGCCGTTGCCGCGCCCGGTGTCCCGGCCCTCCAGCCGGGCCTGTTCCTTCTCCTCCTCCATGTACGGCTCGAGGTAGGCGACCGACCGCTTCATCACGCGCGCGCTCTTGACCACCTGCGGCAGGAACATCTTGCCGGAGCCGAACAGGTCGCCGACGATCTTCATGCCGTCCATCAGCGGTCCCTCGATCACCTCGAGCGGACGCGCCATCTGCTGGCGGGCCTCCTCGGTGTCGGCCTCGATGTAGTCGACGATGCCGTGCACCAGGGCGTGCGCGAGCCGCTCGCGAACCGTGCCCTCGCGCCAGGACAGGTCGACGACCCGCTTGGTTCCCTGCCCGCGAACGGTCTCGGCGAACTCGACGAGCCGGTCGGTGGCGTCCTCGCGCCGGTCGAACAGCACGTCCTCGACCAGCTCCAGCAGGTTGGCCGGGATGTCCTGGTACACCGCGAGCTGGCCGGCGTTCACGATGCCCATGTCCAGGCCGGCCTTGACGGCGTGGAACAGGAACGCCGAGTGCATCGCC
>CBIMJO010001290.1:0-3558 GCA_966244135.1 uncultured Actinocrispum sp.
CAGGCCACCCTCACCACCACCAAAACCGCCCAGGCCACCTTCGCCACCGAACCCTCGCCCGTGGCCTCTGTCACCGCGACGTCCGCCGCTTCGACCCTGTTGCGCCAGATCCGGCGGATCGGTGCCGGTGAGCCGTGTGTGGTGGTGGCGCACAGCATGGGCGGTGCCGTCGCCACCGCGGCGGCCGAACGGGAGCCGGAGTTGTTCGCCCAGCTGGTCTATGTCAGCGCGTTCGCACCGACCATCGGTGCGGCCGCGGCCGAGTACATCTCAAGCGGCGAGAACGAAGGCGAGACGATCTCCGGACTGTTCGCCGCCGACCCGGAACACACCGGCGCGCTGCGGTTCGACTTGGGCGACCGCAGCCGTCATGCCGCGATCCGGGCCGCCTTCTACTCCGATGTGGACGAAGCCACCGCCCGCGCCGCGATCGAACTGCTCAGCCCGGACGGTCCCGCCGGTATCCCAGGAGAGAAGATATCCGTGACCAAGCAACGATACGGCGCCGTGCCCCATACCTATGTGGTCTGCACCAAGGACCGGGTCGTTCCCGAGGCGTTGCAGCGCCGCTTCGTCCGCGAGATCGACAGCGTCTCGGCCGCGCCGACCAAGGTCGTGGAACTCGATAGCGGGCACTCGCCCTTCCTGTCCCAGCCAGGCGCGCTCACCGACGCCATCGCGCCAGGCTGGTGACGAGCGGCGGGGTCAGTACCAGTTCAGGTCCAGGTGGCTGCGCTTTTCGAACTTCTCCAGGCCGTCCTCGACGGAAGTGCCGACGTACAACATGCCGTGCTTGATGTCGTGGGCGGCGATGAGGTGGCGTTTGCGGTTGACGTAACCGATCAGCGGCCCGCCGTCGCGTACCTCGGTCTCGCCGACGGGGTCGAACCACTTGGTCAGCTTGGGCTGGATGTCCTCGGGCAGCTCGCATTCGGCCGACTCGTCGCTGGACAGCACTGCCTGCCAGCTGCCGAAACCCAGCAGGAACGCCGAAAGCGTCGCCGACTCGAGGAACCACTTGCCCACGTCGGGACCGTTGGTCATCTGGCAGTACACCGCCGGGTTGGGCCGGCCCAGCTCACCCGTGCGGACACCCCACTCCATGACGTGCTGGTTCTCGTGGCAGAAGACCACATGCCCGTCGCTGACCTGCAGCTCTGTCGGTGCCAGGAAACGGGAATGTGCCGCCATCATCCCGTCGTACCGCCCGGCGACGGCGTAGTAATCCTTCAGAGCCTCGGGCAGCGCCCCGCCTAAAGAGGACTCGGCAGTGGACATCTCCGCCGCGGTGATGTCCGGCCGGGTCCCGCCCACGCCGAAGGCGCCGGGCGCAGGTCCACCGAACGTCGCCGCGACCACGGCTTCCAGCGGTTCGACAATCATCGCGTCCCCACTCCCTCGAATCACGAGGAGCGCAGCCTACTAACGGCCTCGGCGGGGCGACGACCGGGTGCCGTTCGAAATGTCCATTGTGGACCGTATGTTACGACGGGGTGGTCGCGATCGCTCGGAGGTGGTGCAGCCGAAGTCCGAGCCGCAGCTCCAGGTCGTTCTCGTGGCGCCAGTCGAGGCCGAGGACGGTGCCGGCCCGGTCCAGTCGCTTGAGCAGTGTGTTGACGTGCACGTGCAACGCCCGGGCGGTCGCGGCGACGTTGGTGTGGTGGACGTAGTAGGCGCTGAGGGTTTCGACGAGATCGGTACCGCGCCGCTGGTCGTAGTCCAGGAGCGGGCCGATGGCCCCGGTGATGAAACGGTCGAGCTCGCGGACCCGTTCGGCGTCGAAGATCATCGCGTAGAGCGCGTATCGCCCTGTTGTGGCGCCGAGGTCGGTGTGCCCGATCGCTCGCAGCACCGCGCCGCACCGGCTGGCCAGCGAGAAGGCGCGTGACCAGTCGTGGTTGACCGCCCGTTCGCCGACGACGATGACGGGCCCGCCGAGCGCGCGACGCAGCCGGTGGTGGACCTCCTCCACGGTTTGGTCGTCGTCGGCGCTGTGCAGGATCATCGTGGCCCTGCCCAGGTGTTCACCGGCCAGTCCGGAACGGTCCCGGGCGATCTCGTGCAGCTGGCGCGCGAGATCGGTTGACGACACGGCAACGGAGTCCGCGACGAGGACCAGGTCCAGGCTGTCCGCGTCGATGTTGCGGGCCCGGGTGCGGATGCGCTGCGCAGGGCTGATCCCGGGGCTGCCGACCATCAGCTCGGTCAGCAGCTCCCCGCTCAACCGCTCGCTGGCCTCGGCGACGGCCCGCTCCTTGAGGATGAGCAGCCCCAGGATGTGGGTGGCCCGCTCGAGGGTTCGCAGGTCCATGTCGTCCGGGACGCCATCCTGAGTGGTCGTCCATGCCAGTGCGCCCAGGTAGCTGTCGCCTGCCTGGACCGCCGCCACGCTACGAGCGACGCCAGTGGGGTCGACCGACGTCGTACAACGGCCCGAACGGCGGGCATTCTCGACGGCGTCGGCCAGATCGGTCTCCAGTGGACTCTGGCACGGACTCGACGCCGAATCCCGGTGGACGAGAGCGGCACCGGTCCGGTCGAGGAGCGTGACGCTTCCGCCCAGCTGGTCCGCGAGAAGCTGCGCGACATCCCCAGGTGTCCCGCCGCCCAGCACGACACTCGTCAGGGCTTCGTGGATCGCTTGGGCGCGCTCCATGACAGCCATGTGGTCCTCGATCTTGCGGTACGCGATCCGCAGGTCCCGCAGCGCGGTCCGGCTCTCCTCGTACAGACGGGCATTGTCGAGGGCGACCGCGGCGTGATCGGCGAACGCGCTCAGCAGCGCGATCTCACCGGCCTGAAAGGACCGCTCGGAGCGGTCCGCGGCGAACAGGGCGCCCACCACCTCCCCTCGGATCACCAATGGCACACCGAGAAGCGCGACGAGGGCCTCGGTGACGACGAGGCGGTCGAAGTTCGGATCGTGCTCGATCACGGTCGAGGCCGCGTAGTTACGCACCCAGTGCGGGCTGCGGGAGGCCAGCACCTTGCCGCCAAGCCCCACGTTGGCCGGTATGCACGCGGTGAGGAACGAGGCGGAGATCGTTCCCTCCGACGCCCTGGCCGACAGCCTGCCGTCCGCGCCGACCAGCGAGAGATAGGTGAAATCGGTACCGATCAGATCATGGGCGTGCCGGACGATCGACTGCAGCACGTCGTCGAGCTCGCCCAGCGCGGTGAGCGACTTGGCGGTGGCGTACAACGACGCCAGTTCGCGCTGACGGCGCACGAGCGCGCCACTGGGATCGCCGGCCACAGTGCCATCCTCCTCAGCGTCGGGTGGGAGAAAGACCCACCGAATCGGCGCGAGACGTGTGTGATGCATACCTCAGCCACAGACTAACCGCGTCCTAACATGACCGTCATCACTTTGCCTGTGCTCTCTACGAAGGCGGCATGTATGGCAACTCCACTCGTCCAGCCCGGAGAACAGGCGGGCCTGCCCGCGACTCGGCGGCGTGCCTTCCGCAGGCTGCTGGCGGTGGGGCTGATCGGCAGTTCGATCGAGTGGTACGACTTCTTCCTGTACGGCACCGCGGCCGCACTGGTGTTCCCCAA
>CBIMJO010001291.1:0-3555 GCA_966244135.1 uncultured Actinocrispum sp.
GTGTGCTTCGCGAGATGGAGCACCCCTGTCCCAATGGCTGCGGTACCGGCTGGAAGCTGCCCGCGGCCGAGCAGGACAAGGTCATCGCCGTGCGGGAGCAGGACGAGCTGCCGGAGCGGCGGCGCGGGCGCGCGGACGAGGCGAACACCATGGGCGGTGAATTCGTCGGCCGCGCGCTGCGGGCCTGGGGATTCCAGAACGACTGACGCGGTCAGAAACCGAAGTCCTGCACCCAGTAGAACCCTCTCATGTCGACCGCGACGCCAATCGTGTTGAGCTCGCAGTTCATGATGTTCGCGCGGTGTCCCTCGGAGGCCATCCACGCCGACACGACCTGTTCCGGAGTGCTCTGACCTTGCGCGATGTTCTCGGCGCCGGGGCTGTCGTAGCCCTTTGCCTTGATTCGCTTGTCGAAAGTTCGCCCATCCTTGCTGGTGTGCGAAAAATACCCGAGGTTCGCCATATCCGACGCGTGATCCTGCGCGGCGGCGGTGAGCTGGGCATTCGTCTTCAGCGGGTCGCACCTCGCGGATCGGAACTGGTTGGTCAGCTCGACGACCTTGGCGGCGAAGGCGGGGTTGGGGCTGCTGGGGGCGCCCTGCTGGGTCTGCTGGGGCGGCGGCTGCTCGGACTTCGGCGTCGACGGGGGCGGGGCCTGAGTCGAGGTGCTGGTGGACGTCGAGGTGGTCGACCTCGTCGTGCTGGTGGTGCTCGTGGTGGTGCTGGTCTTGCCGTTCGCCGGGCCGGATAACGCGGTGGCGGTGGGGGTGCTCTCGGGCGCTTGTCTCGCCTGGTTGTTGGCGCCGTTGTAGCCGGTCACCAGCGGCACCTCGAGGGCCTTCGCCTCATCGCGGTCGGTGAAAATCGTTGCGGCACCGGCGATGGCAGCACCGGCTGCCACTGCGGTCAGGCTTGCCATGATCGTGGCGCGTCGGGGTCGCGTTTCACTCACGGTCGGGCAACGTACCACCAACGGGTGATCTTCGTACCCCTACGGACGAATCTTCTTTGGTCATCCCAGCTCATCCCGCGTACCACCCTTCGGCCGCAGGCTCCCACCCATCGGAACATCCGATGACGTGCGGAAGGCGATTACTTGCCGCCGCCGGGAGGGGACGTCGGCGTGGTGGGCGACGTCGGTGTCGTGGGCGATGTCGGCGTGCTGGGCGATGTCGAGGTCGCCTCGGTCGTCGTCGTGCTGGTGGAGGTCTGGCTGGACGACGAACCGGGCGGGGGTGGCGGGTTTCCGCCGGGTGGGGGCGCCGGAGGCTGCTGGGGCTGGTTGTTGCCCGACTGCGGGGAGCGCGGCTTGTCCGTGGGGGCGACGGGGCTGCCCGAGGTGGTCGTCGGCGCGGACGGCTGCTGGGAGGGGTCGGTGCTGCTCAGCACGGACGCGTCCACGGTCTGGGTGGACGTCGTGGTCCGGCCGTCGTTGCCGACCTCGGTGACGATCCGGGGGCGCGGCTCGGCGCCCGCGTTGGTGGTCACGGCGAAACTGGCGAGGGCCGCGCACGCGGTCGCGACACCCACGCCGGCCGCCGCGAGTAACGCGTAGGGGGCTCGCCGGGGTCCGGCCGCGGGCTCGTCCACTTCCAGCGGCTCACCGCCGAGCTCGGACAAGTCGATGCGGTCGTGATCTTCGGCCATGCGCGGGGCTCCTCCTCGCCGGCGTCCGCCCGGCTCGAATCGCCGGGCAGGCAGTCACGGACTGGCAACCTACCATTGGTACTTTCTGCCGACGGAATCGGCGCTGGAGTGATCGTCCTATGCGAGCGGTAAGGCTGACCGCCTGGGTGCACGGGCAGGTACAAGGAGTGGGTTTCCGCTGGTGGACGCGGTCGCAAGCGCTTGCGCTGAAGCTCGTGGGCAGTGCGCGGAACATGCCGGACGGCCGGGTGGAGATCATCGCGGAGGGGCCCGAGGACGCTCTGCACGCACTTCTCGCTGCGCTCCGTAATGGCGAGTCCCCTGGAAGAGTGGACAAAGTCATCGAAAGGTGGTCGGACGCACGCGGTGGGTTGACCGGGTTCTTCGAGCGCTAGCGAAATTCACCTGAAGGTGTTGAACCGCCCCTAACGGAGAGGCGTAATAGACCGCGTGGGGAGCACCCCCGAGCAGCGCGAAGCCCTGGTTCGCGAGCTCTATGACAAATACCGTCGGCCGTTGCTGGCATTCGCCCTTCGGTCGGTCGGTGGTGACCACCAGCGGGCGGAAGACGTGGTGCAGGAGACGTTGTTGCGGGCATGGCGCAACGCCCACACCCTGAGTGTGGAACAGGCCGGGCCGTGGCTTTACACGGTGACCCGGAACCTGATCGTCTCCGGTTACCGCCGCCAGGGTGCACGGGTCACGGAGGTGCCCATGCCCAGCCAGGACATGCCCCGCGCGGACGACGACTTCGACCGCGTCCTGCAGAGCTGGCAGATCGCCGAGGCGATGCGCGCGCTGAGCAAGGAACACCGGGCCGTCATCGGCGAGTTGTTCTTCCGCAGGCGGACCGTGGCCGAGGCCGCGTCGGTGCTCGGCATCCCGCCGGGCACGGTCAAATCGCGTTCGTTCTACGCACTGCGTGCGTTGCGCGACGCTTTGGAGGAACGGGGGGTGACCGAGCCGTGACCTGCCGCCGCACTGTCTCGCTCGGCGCCTACTTGCTTGGCGCTCTCGATCCGGCCGAACGAGCCGAGTTCGAGGACCACCTGGCCACCTGCGCGACCTGCAAGGCCGAGCTGTTGCGGCTCGCCCCCTTGCCGGGCCTGCTGCAACGGCTCACACCGGCCGACTACGAGGCCATCGAGGCCGGCGACGAGGTGCCGGACTGGCCGGTCGACTTCCCCGCGGAGCTCGAGCTGGTCGACCTGGACCTGCCGGAGGAGCTGGCCCCGCCGGAACCCGCGCGGCCCGGCTGGCTGCGCCGCAACAGCCGGGCCCTGCTCGCCGCGGCCGCCGTCGTGCTGCTCGCGCTGGGCGGGTTCGTCATGTTCGCGCCACCTTCACCGGACACCCAGGCCGTCGCTGTGGCCCCGATCACATGGATCGCCACCGATCCGGCCACCGGCGTCACCGGCAAGATCGACCTGATCCGCCGCGGCTGGGGCACTGAGCTGCACCTTTCCATGGAGAGCGTGCCCGAGGGCCGCAAGCTGTGCGACATGCGGGTCTACCGCCGCGACGGCACGAGCGAGATCGCCGGGCAGTGGACCGCGGGCACGTACAAGAACCTCCGGTCGGCCCCCGGGAGCACGTCGATCCCCATATCCGACATCGACCGCATAGAGATCACAGCGGGCGGAGGAGTGCTGGTCGGGATACGCGCGTCCTGACCTCCCCCGACGCGGGGAGGCCCGCCTGCGTTGGTTCGGGGCCGCTCCCGGGTACCCTCGGCGGGATACCACCCGTGCCTGTACCGGAGAGGCCTCCCGTTTCGTGCACCTGAAAAGCCTGACGCTGAAGGGCTTCAAGTCCTTCGCCTCGGCGACCACGCTGCGCTTCGAACCAGGGATCACCTGTGTCGTCGGCCCGAACGGGTCCGGCAAGTCGAACGTGCTGGACGCGCTG
>CBIMJO010001292.1:0-3554 GCA_966244135.1 uncultured Actinocrispum sp.
AGAAGCTGGCCGCTGTCGCCTCGGACGAGGAACGGGGGGCCCTGCTGGCCAAGTTGGTGGCCGAGCACGAGGTCATCGCGGGCGGTGTCGGCCGGGCCATGAGCATCGGCGTGGTCGACGAGGTCATCGAGCCCGCGCAGACCCGGCGCCGGATCGGCGAGATCCTCGCGTCCGCCCCGGCCGGCCGTGGCCACCACCGCAACATCCCCCTGTAGGAGCAGACCGTGAGCACAACCGTCACCTCGCCGTGGATCCGGCGTTACCACCCGGCCCCCACCGCCGCGGTCCGGCTGGTCTGCCTGCCGCACGCGGGCGGGTCGGCCAGCTACTTCCACCCCGTGTCGACCCGGTTCTCCCCGCAGACCGAGGTCATCGCGCTGCAGTACCCGGGCCGGCAGGACCGCCGCCACGAGCGCACGATCACCGACATGCACACGCTCGCCGACCAGGTCACGGCCGAGATCCTCGCGCTGGACCCGAAACCCACCGTGTTCTTCGGCCACAGCATGGGCGCGGTGCTCGGTTTCGAGACCATCAAGCGCCTGGAGGACGGTGGCTCGACGGGTCCCTACGCCCTGATCGCCTCCGGCCGCCGCGGCCCTTCGACCCACCGCGACGAGCAGGTCCACGACCAGACCGACGACTTCCTGATCAAGGAGATCAAGAAGCTGAACGGCACCAGCTCGGCCCTGCTGGCCGACGACGAGATCCTCCGGATGGCCCTCCCCTCGCTCCGCGGCGACTACGAGGCCATCGAGACCTACACCTGCCCGGCCGACCGGAAGATCAACGCCCCCATCACCGTTCTCACCGGAGACAACGATCCCAAGACCACTGTGGACGAAGCCACGGTCTGGCAGCACCACACCACCGGCGCCTACCGCATCAAGGTCTTCCCTGGCGGCCACTTCTTCCTCCAGGAGCGCCCCACGGACGTCAACAACGAGATCGTGAAGGAGGTCCTATCGCTGAGGTGACCTGTCCACACCAGAACCCCCGGTGAGCCACCCCTCACCGGGGGTTCGCTTTGTCCGGGCAACGCCAAAGAGGCCGGGCTTGACGGCCCGGCCTCTTGGTCCTTTTCGGTCAGCTCAGCGCCAAGCGGGGGCGGTAGAGGTCGAAGAAGTGGTAGAGCTCCACGACCTGGTCGAGAATCGCCCTTGTGGTGTACGAGATCGCGGAGGGATCCTGCTCGACCGCGAACCGCACCCATGCGGGCGAGACCAGTTCGAACAGGGCGTTGTCACCATCCACAAGGGCTTCCTTGGCCTGCAGCTGGAGGCTGCCGACGTAGGCGGGGTCCTGAATGGACGGATAGGCGCTCTTCTCCCGGTTGTACACCGACGGTGGGATGACGTCCCGGACCGCGGCCCGCAGCAGGCTCTTGGGCCGGCCGTCGGAGGTCTTCATCGCCCACGGCACGTTGTAGACGTACTCCACCAACCGGTGATCGCAGAACGGCACCCGCACCTCAAGCCCGACCGACATGGACATCCGGTCCTTGCGGTCCAGCAACAACCGCACGAGCCGGGTCATGTTCAGATAGGACATGGTGCGTGTCTGGCGCTCGATGGCGTCCGCGTCATCCAGATGCTCAACGCCCGCGACGGCAAGGTCGTACTGGTCGACCAGGTACTGCCCGATGTCCAGCACGGAGTTGAGGTCCGGGTGGGTCAGCGAAGGCCCCTCGACGTTCTGCCCCGGCCGCTCGTGGTTCCGCAACATCCACGGGAAAACCCGCTTGGCGAGCAGTTTCTCGTTGTGGAACCAGGTATATCCGCCAAAGACCTCGTCCGCGGAGTCACCGGACAGGGCAACCGTGGTCTCGCCCCGGATCGCCTGGAACAACAGGTACAGCGAGCCGTCGAGGTCACCGAAACAGCTGGGCATGTCCCGGGCGGTGATGGTCTTGCGCCGCAGGTCCGGATCGTTCAGAAGTGCCGGCGACAGCACGATGTCCCGGTGTTCCGACCCGGCGAAGCGCACGACATCGGCGATATAGGGCGCATCGAGGTCCACCCGCAGGGCGTCCGGCTTGAAGTGCTCGGCCTGGCCGGCGAAGTCCACCGCGAAGGTCCGCGGCCGGTCCCCGTCCTCCCGCACCAGGGAGGCCAATCCCGTGAGCGCGCTGGAATCGAGACCGCCGGACAACAGCAGGCCTTGCGGCACATCGGCGACGAGCTGACGGCGAACGATGTCCGCCAGCAGGTCCCGTGTCCACGCCACCGTGGTCGGGTAGTCGTCGACGTGCTCCGCCGTCTCCAGCTGCCAGTACGTGTGCGTACGCAGGCCTTCCTCGGTGACGGTCACGATCGTGCCCGGCTCGACCTCGTACATGCCCTTCCACAGCGCCCATCCCGGCCGCTTGACCGGCGCCATCAGCTCGCGCACGCCGTCCGCGTCGATCACCCTGGGCACCAACGGGTTGGCCAGGATGGCCTTGGGCTCCGAGCCGAACAGCACACCGTCGGCGGTCGGGTAGAAGTACAGCGGCTTGACGCCCATCCGGTCCCGGACCAGCAGCAGCTTGGACTCCCGGCCGTCCCAGATCGCCATGGCCGTCATGCCGTTGAGGCGATCCGCGACCGTGGCACCCCACTCGAGGTAACCGCGCAGCACCACCTCGGTGTCGCTGGACGTCCGGAACACATGACCGCGCTCGGTCAAGGTCCGCCGCAGCTCACGGAAGTTGTACGTCTCTCCCGTGTAGACGATGACGACCGGCCCGCTGGGTGTCGAGACCATCATCGGCTGGACCCCGCCCGCGAGGTCCACAATGGACAGGCGACAGTGGCCCAACCCGGCGTCCGCGCAGATCCACGTCCCGGTGTCGTCCGGCCCGCGCAACGCCATGGTCGCGGTCATCGCCTCGATCGTGGGGCGCTGGGTGGTCAGGTCGGTCCCGAACGCCACCCAGCCAGCGATCCCGCACACATCCGCCCCCTCACCAGCTGGTGGAAAGGAGCATTTCCTCGTACTGCCGCTCCCGTGAGACGTTCTTGAGGTCCGAGTCCACCATCATCCGCATGAGGTCGGGGAAGTCGATGGTGGGCTCCCAGCCGAGCGCCTTGCGCGCGGAGCGGGAGTCCGCACAGAGCGTCTCCACCTCGGCCGGGCGCACCAGCGCGGGGTCGACCACGACGTAGTCCTCCCAGTTGAGGTCCACGTGCTCGAACGCGATCCTGGCCGCATCCCGGATCGAGTGCATCTGGCCGGTGCCGATGACGTAGTCGCCACCCTGCTCCTGCTGCAGCATCAGGTGCATCGCGCGCACGTAGTCGCCCGCGAAACCCCAGTCGCGCACGGCGTCCAGGTTGCCCAGCCGCAGCTGGTCCTGGTGGCCCAGCTTGATCCGGGCGACCGCAAGGGAGATCTTGCGGGTGACGAACTCGGCGCCGCGGCGCGGCGACTCGTGGTTGAACAGGATCCCCGACACGCCAAAGAGACCATAGGACTCGCGGTAGTTCTGGGTGATGTAGTGCCCATAGGCCTTGGCCACACCGTAGGGGCTGCGTGGGTGGAACATCGTGGTCTCACGCTGCGGCGACTCGGCG
>CBIMJO010001293.1:0-3554 GCA_966244135.1 uncultured Actinocrispum sp.
CTGTGGACACTGCGTGCTCGTCATCGCTGGTGGCCCTCCACCTGGCAGCGCAAGCTTTGCGGGCTGGGGAGTGCTCGATCGCCTTGGCGGGGGGCGCTTCCGTGATGGCCACCCCGCACGTGTTCCTGGGGATGGGCAAGCAAGGTGGGCTGTCCTCGGATGGTCGCTGCCGCGCCTTCGCGGAGTCCGCGGACGGCACGAGCTGGGGCGAGGGTGCTGGGATCCTGGTGCTGGAGCGGCTTTCCGACGCCCAGCGCAACGGGCACGAGGTGCTCGCGGTGGTCCGGGGTTCGGCGATCAACCAGGACGGCGCCTCGAACGGGTTCACCGCCCCGAACGGCCCGTCACAGCAGCGGGTGATCCGGTCCGCGCTGGCCTCCGCTGGTCTGGCACCGGCCGATGTGGACGCTGTCGAGGCGCACGGCACCGCGACTTCTCTGGGGGACCCGATCGAGGCCGACGCGTTGCTTGCCACCTACGGTCAGAACCGGACCGGCGAGCCGTTGTGGCTGGGGTCGATCAAGTCGAACATGGCGCATACCCAGGCCGCGGCCGGGGTCGCCGGTGTGATGAAGATGGTGCTGGCCATCCAGAACGGCCTGCTGCCAAAGACTTTGCACGTCGATGCGCCCACGTCCGCCGTGGACTGGAGCACGGGTTCGGTTTCGCTGCTCGCCGAGGCTCGGCCGTGGCCGGAGACTGGGCGTCCTCGCCGTGCCGGTGTCTCGTCGTTCGGCGTGAGCGGGACCAACTCGCACGTGATCATCGAGCAGGCGCCGGACGTGGAGGAACCCGAGCCCGGTGTGGCGCCTGAGGTGTTGTCCTGGACGCTGTCGGCCAAGAGCGCTGAGGCGCTGAAGTCGCAGGCGGCGAAGCTGCTGTCCTTTGTGGAGGAAAGGGCCGACCTGTCCGCGCTGGACGTCGGGTACTCGCTGGCCACGACCCGCGCTGCCCACCCGCATCGGGCCGCTGTCATTGGCACGCAGTGGGAAGAGTTCCTCGCCGGGCTCGCCGCGATCGAGTCGGGGAAGCCCGCCCGCGGCGTGGTCAAGGGCGCGGCGAAGGACGGTCAGGTCGCGTTCCTGTTCACCGGTCAGGGTTCGCAGCGGATCGGGATGGGCCGGGAGCTGCACACCGCTCACCCCGCCTTCGCGGCCGCGTGGGACGCCATCATGGCCGAGTACGACAAGCACTTCGACCGTTCGGTGCAGGACGTGGTCTGGGGCGACGACCAGGACCTGTTGAACCAGACGATGTACGCGCAGGCCGGGTTGTTCGCTCTTGAGGTCTCGCTGTTCCGGCTGCTGGAGTCCTGGGGTGTCAAGCCGGACTACCTGCTGGGCCACTCGATCGGCGAGCTGGCCGCCGCCTGCATCGCCGGAGTTCTGTCCCTTGGGGACGCTTGCGCGCTTGTGTTCGCCCGTGGCCGTTTGATGCAGGCCCTGCCCGCTGGTGGGGCGATGCTCGCGGTTCAGGGCACCGAGGCGGAGATCCAGCCGCACTTGACTCCGGGCCTGTCGATCGCCGCTGTCAACGGACCGGCGTCGGTCGTCGTGTCCGGTGTGGACTCGGAGGTCGACGCTCTGCAGGCCGCGCTGACCGACCGCAAGACCAAGCGGCTGAGCGTCTCGCACGCGTTCCACTCGGCTTTGATGGAGCCGATGCTGGCCGAGTTCGAGCAGCTCGCCGGACGGCTCACCTATGCGGCACCGTCGATTCCGGTCATCTCCAACGTCACCGGTGAGTCCGCGGGCGAGCGTTTGCGCGACCCGGCTTACTGGGCCTCGCAGGTTCGCGGTGCCGTTCGGTTCCACGACGGCGTTCAGTGGCTCGCCGACCGTGGTGTGACCCGGTTTGTCGAGCTGGGGCCGGATGGGACTTTGACCGCGATGGCTCGCGAAGGCCTGGGCGACAACGCTGTGTGCGTGCCGGTGCTTCGGCCGGACCGGCCGGAGGCGCGAACTGTTGTCTCCGCGGTGTCCGAGCTGCACGTCAACGGTGTGTCGGTGGACTGGCAGGCGGTTCAGCCCGGTCGCCGGGTCGACCTGCCTACTTATGCTTTCCAGAACGAGAACTACTGGGTGGACATCGCCGCGCTGGCCGACGCCGGTGTTGGCGGGGACGCGACTGCGCTGGGGCTCGACTCGGCCGAGCACCCGCTGCTCGCGGCGGTCGTGCCGTCGCCGGACTCCGGTGGCGTGGTGCTGACCGGGCGGGTGTCGGCCGCGAGCCAGCCGTGGATCGCCGACAACGAGGTGCTGGGCAAGACTTTGCTGCCCGGGTCGGGCCTGATGGAGATCGCGCTGCGGGCCGGGGCCGAGGCCGGCTGCTCGATCGTCGAGGAACTGACTCTGGCGGCTCCGTTGGTGGTGCCCGAGCGTGGCGCCGTGCAGATCCAGGTTGCGGTGGGGGAGGAGGACAACGGCCGCCGACTGGTCCGGATCCACTCCCGCTCCGGCGATTCGTGGACGCTGCACGCGGAAGGCGCGGTGCGGGCCGGGACTTCGCAACCGCTGGCCGATCTGACCGAATGGCCCCCGGCGGGCGCGGTCAAGCTGGACATCCAGGGCGCCTACGCCGAGATGGCCGAGGCCGGCTTCCGGTTCGGGCCGGTGTTCCAGGGCCTGAAAGCGGTCTGGACCTGCGGTGAAGAGGCCTATGCCGAGGTCGCTCTGCCCACGGATACCCCGGTCGAGGCGTTCGGGCTGCACCCGGCGCTGATGGACGCGACGACCCACCTCGCCATGCTGGTCGGCATCCGCAAGAACCCGGCCGCCGCCAAGGCGTTCCGGCCCGCGGTGTTCAACGACGTGACCCTGCACTCGACCGGCGCGTCTTCGTTGCGGGTCAAGATGTCGCACCTGACCCCGGAGACGCTCGAGGTGACCGCGGCGGACCAGGACGGGCGCCCGGTGTTCTCGTGCGGGTCGCTGCTGGGGCAGATGGTCTCGGCGTCCGATGTGGTCGCCTCCGACGACGATGTGCTGTTCGGGATCGAGTGGAAGGCCACGCCTTCACCGATCACCAACGATGTCGAATCGTCCACTTGGGACGATCTGGGCGACACGGTCCCGGATGTCGTCGTGCTGGAGCTCACTTCGGACGGTGAAGGTCCGGAGGCGGTGCGCTCGACGCTCTACCGAGCCGTGGACGTGCTGCAGACCTGGCTGGCGGAGGAACGGTTCGCCAAGTCCAAGCTTGTCGTGGTGACTCGTAACGCTGTTGCGCTTGCTGAGGGGCAGGACGTCGACGTCACGCAGGCTCCCGTGTGGGGCCTGGTTCGTTCGGCTCAGGCGGAGAACCCCGGCCGGTTCGTGCTGCTGGACCTGGACCGGCTCGACGAGCTGGCCTGGTTCCTGGCGCCCGCCGTGGCTTCCGGCGAACCCGAGGTCGCCGTCCGGAACCTGGAGATGCACGTTCCCCGCCTGGTCCGGACCGAGATGCCTTCGGTGGAGCCAGGTGTGCTCAACCCAGACGGAACCGTCCTGATCACGGGTGGTACCGGTGGTCTGGGTGGACTGGTTGCCGAGCGGCTCGTGACTCAGCACGGTGTG
>CBIMJO010001294.1:0-3554 GCA_966244135.1 uncultured Actinocrispum sp.
AAGCGATGGGGGTGGTTGCAGATCTGACCGGTGTTCTCGCTGAGCGGCCGAGCCATCGGCCGCTCAGCCACAATGCCGCCAGGACAACGAAAGCGATCGGCAGAGCCCAGTAGTTCGCCGGTGGGGCAGCCAGGACGAGCGATTGTGCGTACAGGCCAAGCCCACCGAGCGCGGTGACCAATGCGGCGCCGATCAAAGGCCGCACTGGGAGCAGGAACGCGAGGTCGACGGCGAGGCCGGTGAACACCAGCCAGAACGGCACCGCGGACGGCGGAAACCCGGTGCCCACCAGCAAAGGCCAGATGATCGCGCGGTAGGCCACGTAGGCTCCGGCGATCAGCGTCGCCGACCAGGCGCGGCCCATTGCCTTGCGCGCCAACGCGAGTACGAGTCCGACCGCCACGATCCCCCACGCCGGGTACACCCATGATGGGATCGGCAAGGCGAAGTGCTGCAGTGCCTCGAGGTCCACCGGGCGGTTGATCTGCTGGGCAGCGAACCGAAGCAGCTCCGGTTCGGCGTAGGGAGTGCCGCGCAGCCACGATTCCAGCTCCAGTACGCCGTACTCCTGTTGTCCCGCAGGGAACCAGACGTCCTCGAGCAGGAAGAAGAACAGCGCGCCCAGCACGAAACCGCGGCGGCCCATGCCCAGCCAGCCGTCGATGGCTCCGGCGAGCATCAGGACCGTGCCGATGTACAGCAACAGGTGGGACGGGCTCCACGCGGTGAGGTCGAGGCCGTTGATCCGGTGGTTGATCACGTCCAGCGGCGCGGCGATCAGGAACACCGCGATCCCGGCCTGCATCAGCCGCAGCGCGCGTTTGTGGACGGCGAAGCCGGTGAAGCTGTGGATGACCACCAGCACGATGACCATCACCGTGCCCACGGTGTTCAGCAGGTGGGGTGGGGCGAGGTCGTCGCGCAGCCACTTGAAGTGCCACGACACGTCCCACGACGAGCCGAGCACCTTGAACGCGAACGCCACCAGCCATGCCCGGTAGGCAAGCAAGGTCACCCACTCGGGGGTGTCCCGGCCGGCCTGGCCGCGGGACCAGTGCTGCCGGAAGAACGCCAGGAACTGACCCACTGGCCCCAGCCTGGTCGGGTCCACGATCGGGTTACTCACGCGCGCCATCATCGCTGTCCGTGCGCGTCTCACGAAATCGGGGATTCACCCTTAGGTGGAGTGAACCCGCTTGTCCTCCTTCCGGCCGCCCCGGTACCGATATCGGGCATGACCCGCGTCATCGCCATCGTCGTGCTCGCCGTCCTCGCCCTCGCCGCGCTGGCGAGCCTGATTTCATAGGGGCATGCACGACAACCTGCTCGGCCCCGAGCCGACCCGCCTGCCCGCCCGCCCCGAGCAAGAGGCGGCCGTGGACGCCGGCAAAGACGCCAAGGAGATCGTGGCCGCGTGGCCGGACTTCAGCGAGGGCTGGGCGATCCTCGCCGAGCAGGCCTTCGCGGACGGCGAGACGGTCACCGCCTACGCGTACGCCCGCACGGGCTACCACCGCGGCCTGGACCAGCTGCGCCGCAACGGCTGGAAGGGCTTCGGCCCAGTGCCCTGGGATCACCGCCCCAACCAGGGCTTCCTGCGCGCGCTCGCGGTGCTCGGCAAGGCCGCCCAGGCGATCGGCGAGACCGAGGAGTACGACCGGGTGAAGAAGTTCATCACCGACTCCGACCCGGCCGCCCCCGGCATCTGACCAGACCGGAAGGGGCCGCTCCGGCGGCCCCTTCCAGCACGTCAGCAGCGGTCGAGCATCGAGGTCAGCGCCGACTTCTCCGACGAGTTGACCGTCAGCGCCCATTTGTACTTCGAGGCGATCCACATCCGCGCGTAGGTGCACCAGTACGACGTGAGCGGCGGCTTCCACACGTCCGGCGTCTTGTCGCCCTTGGCCTGGTTGACGTTGTCGGTCACGGCGATCAGCTGCGGGCTGGACAGGTCGTTGGCGAACTGCTCGCGCTTGGACGTCGTCCACGACGATGCCCCGGTACGCCAGGCGGCCGCCAGCGGCACGACGTGGTCGATGTCGAGGTCCGAGGCCGCCGTCCAGGTGGCGCCGTCGTACGGGCTGTACCAGCGGCCGGACGTGGCCGAGCAGGACGAGTTGGTCACGACGCTGGTGCCGTCGCGCTTCAGGACGGTCTCGCGGGTGTCGCACGCACCGGACACGGTGTGCCAGTGCGGGAAGAGGTCGCGGCTGTAGCCGGTCATCGAACCGTCCGCGCGGACGGTCAGCGACGCCAGCTCCGACCTCGCGGTGGTCGCGCTGGGAATGCCTGGCGGGGTCGCGTTCGCGACCGCTGCCAGGGAGAGCAGCAGTGCGATGACGACCAGCAGGGTCCGGTAGGCATTTTTGGCGGACATGTCACCTCCGTGTGTTGGGTCACAGCGACCGTTACTCACGGAGGTGGAGGAGGCAATACCTTTGGGTGACGCCCTGAAGACTTACCGTGTAACTCGGTGTGGTCGTCACACCAGCCCGCGGGCCACCCGGAGGTCCTCGGTGTGCCGGTACCAGGTCCACTTCGTCATCGGCCTGGGGTGCGACTCGCCGTCCTTGACGGGGTGCACCGGCAGCGAACCCAGCTGGAAAGCGCGGCCCTTGTACTCGCGGACCCGCTTGCCGATCAGTCCCCGGTGGATCACCCGGACGAGCAGGCCCTGTGCCGGATCGGGCGACACCTCGACCGCGCTGACCCGGCCGCGGACCACGGCGGTGTCATCGCAGTAGGCGACCCCGCGGACGGGGGAGATCCGGCCGACCCCGACCAGCACCCCGCCGGCGTCGTCCCGGACCAATGGGACCGTGTCCACGTCCCCGCGCAGCGCCACCTCGATCGCCCCGTCCGGCAGGTCCCAGAGCGACGCCACCGCGGACTCGCCGATCGGGATGTACCCGACGGTCACCGTGCCGAGCAGGTCCTTGCGCAACAGCCTGAGCACCACAGACGCGAGATCGGCGTCCGTGCCGAAGATCACAAGCCGGCGGTCGCCGAGGTCGGCCAGCAAGGGGTCGACCTCGTCCCGACCAGGCTTGGCGCCCAGTTTGTGCACCGTGACCTGGTCACGCTCGGTCAGCGACTGGAACGCACCGTGCCCGGCGGCGTCGCCGCAGGCCAATACCACTGCACCCAAGGAGAACTCCTGGTCTAGTCTTCACTACCGGCATTTCGCACGCCCGAATCCACCTGGAGTTTCACATGCCGGCCATCGTGCTCATCGGCGCCCAGTGGGGCGACGAAGGTAAGGGCAAGGCGACCGACCTGCTCGGCGACCGCGTCCAGTGGGTCGTCCGCTACCAGGGCGGCAACAACGCCGGTCACACCGTCGTCCTCCCGGACGGCCAGGACTTCGCGTTGCACCTGATCCCGTCGGGCATTCTCCCCCCGGGGGTCACGAACGTCATCGGCAACGGGGTGGTGGTGGACCCGGGCGTGCTGCTGTCCGAGCTCGCCGGCCTGGAGGCCCGCGACGTCGACACCAGCAAGCTGCTGATCTCGGCCGACGCGCACTTGATCATGCCGTACCACGTGGCGATCGA
>CBIMJO010001295.1:0-3551 GCA_966244135.1 uncultured Actinocrispum sp.
CTGGGCCTGCACCTCCTCACGCAGCGCGACTTCGCCGGGGCAGAGGCCGCGCTGCGTCACGCGGCCACGCTCGATCCGCTCTCCCCGATCTACGCGACCGCCTGCGGTCTCCCCGCGATGGCCAGCGGCGATCCCGATGCGTTGATGGACGGCATCCATGCCAGGCATTTCACGTTGTGCGCCCCGCAGTTCCTCGCCGAACGGATGGACCTGGCCCGGCGGGCCTGCGAGCTCGCGGAACAGGCCAAACAGCCGATGGCCGCGTTGTGGGGTCACCTATGGCTGACCGACGCGGCGTTCCAGCGCGGCGATCTGTCCGAAGTAGACCACCAGGTCGGCCAGATCGAACAGTTCGCGGCGGCCCGCGGGCACCTGCTGGCGCGGTGGCATCTGATCAGGATCAAGGCGGCCCGGGCGGCCCTCGTCGGTGAGATGCCGCGTGCGCTGGCGTACAACGACGAAGCCCGCGCGATCGCCCTGCGGCTGGGTTCCGAGGACGCGGCGGGGCTGGGCTACGCGTTCCTCAACCAGATCAGCATCATGCGCGGCACCATCGACCGGGAGGTCGGCGAGGCCGCCCTCGCCCTGTTGCGTGCCATGCCGGAACTGGTGCTGGTCAGGGTCTTCGTCCCGCTGACCCACGCGCTGATGGGGGAGACCGACCAGGCCAGGGCCACCTTCGAGGAGTTCCGGCACATGCCGGAGACCCTCCAGATAGGACCGAGGTGGGCGCCGACGGTGTTCCACATCGGACTGATCGCGACGATGCTCGGCGACGTCGAGACGGCTGAGCGCGTCTATCGCTGCTATGCCGAGGTGGAGTCGGACTACAGTTGTGACGGGTCCGGGCCGTTGTTCTGCGCCGGGTCCAACGCCCGGATCCTCGGCGAGCTGGCGTTCACGTGCGGCAGGCTGGATGCCGCCGTGGCGCACTTCGAGAACGCGATCCGGATGAACGCCGCCATCTCGGCCCGCCCGTACCTCGCGGTGAGCCGCCTCGGCCTGGCGAAAACGCTGGTGGCGCAGGGACAGTCGCTGGCGCGGGCGAAGGAGCTGGCGGCCGCCGCGGCGGCCGAGTTCCGGCTGCTGGACATGCCCGGGCAGCTGGAGGTCGTGGATGCGTTGCTGGCCAGGATCAGTACCGCCGCCCGCAACAGCAACCCGTTGTCCCGCCGGGAGACCGAAGTGGCCGCGCTGATCGCCCAGGCGTTGTCCAACAAGCAGATCGCCGAGCGGCTCGTGCTGTCCGAGCGGACGGTGGAGTCGCATGTCAGCAACATCCTGACCAAGCTCGGCGCGACCAACCGGATGGAGATCGCGACCTGGAGCCAGGGGGCGCTAGGGGGCGGCCAGGGGCGGTGAGCTCCGCCGGCCGAGGTTGGTTTCCGGTATCTCCTTACAGGTGCGGGCGGATGCCCGATATGTCCAAAGTGGACTGTCTGTGGGAGGGATCTGGATGAGACCGGCGATTGTGCTGGTGGTGGGGGTGCTTGTCGCGTTGTTCGCGCCAGGGGTGGCTCAGGCGCACGGGGTGACCACGGTCGCCTCCGGGCTGGACAACCCGCGCGGGCTGGCGTTCGCGGCCGACGGGTCGCTGTACGTGGCCGAGGCCGGAAAGGGCGGCGCGGGACCGTGTTTCCCGGGCCCGAACGGCGGCCCGGTGTGCTGGGGCGCGTCCGGCGCGATCACGAAGGTCGGCCACGGCGGCCAGAAGCGGGTCGTGACCGGGCTGTCGTCCATCGCGAACCCCGACGGTTCACAGGCGATGGGCCCGTCGGACGTGTCGGTCCAAGGCCATGACGTGCTCTACACGGTCGGTCTGGGCGCAGCGCCCGCGGCGCGTGCCGCGCTGCCGGACGGAGGTGCGGGCGCCGGATGGTTGCTGAAACTGGGCCAGCACAAGATCGCCGACATCGCCGGGTACGAGGCCACGGCCGACCCCGACAAGCGCGGCCCCGAGACCAACCCGAACTCCGTGGTCGCCACGCCTTGGGGTGCCGCCGTCGCGGACGCCGCCGGCAACACCATCGTGTGGGCCGGCCGGAACGGCACAGTGTCCACTGTGGCCGTTCTGCCCGAGCTGACCGTCGGCGGCGCCCCGGTGCACGCGGTGCCGACCTCCGTGGTGATCGGGCCGGACGGGGCGTTCTACGTGTCCCAGCTGACCGGGTTCCCGTTCCCGGCCGGTCAGGCGAACATCTTCCGGGTCGTGCCCGGGCACGCGCCGACCGTGTACGCCAGTGGCCTGACGAACGTCATCGACCTGGC
This sequence comes from uncultured Actinocrispum sp., assembly GCA_966244135.1. Taxonomy (GTDB): domain Bacteria; phylum Actinomycetota; class Actinomycetes; order Mycobacteriales; family Pseudonocardiaceae; genus Kibdelosporangium. Next base: position 2,269 of record CBIMJO010001295.1, read on the forward strand.
CTTCGACCGGCACGGCTCGCTGTACGCGCTGGAGGTCTCGCACGCCGGGCTGGCCTCGGGTGACCTGACCGGCGCGTTGATCAAGGTCAAGCGCGACGGCTCGCAGCAGATCATCATGAGCACGGGCCTGTTCGGCCCGGGCGGCCTGGCCATCAAGGGCGGCGCCGCCTACGTGTCCAACTGCGGTGTCTGCCCAGGTGGCGGCACTATTCTGCGGATCCCGCTGCCCTAGTCCGTCTCGAGCGTCACGCCCGCGTCCTCCAGCAGGGCGCGGGCGTTGTCGTACTCGCCCTCGGCCACCAGGACGCGCGTCTGCACCGCGTTGATGGAGCCGTCGATCACACTCATGTTCGAGTCGGCCACCGCGTGCTCGATCTTGGCGTCCTTCAGCAGGGACGCGGCGAAGGACACGAGCACCGGATCGTTGGACCGCAGGAGTTCGACCACGGCACTCACTGTAGTGGACCTGGGCGGTTAACGCTGTGAGCGAACTCGGGAGTGTCCACCCTGGCCGGTTCGTTAGGGTCTCGTAGTAGATCCATGGCACCAACAGGCAGTGATAGGCAGGAGCCGAGATGCAGCACATGCCCGAGAGCCGGTACATCCTGCCCTCGTACACCGAGCGCACCAGCTATGGCGTGAAGGAGTCGAACCCGTACAACAAGCTGTACGAGGAGCGCCAGATCATGCTCGGCGTCCAGGTGGACGACGCCTCGGCCAACGACGTCATGGCCCAGTTGCTGCACCTCGAGGCGGCCGACGCCGACCGGGACATCACCCTGTACATCAACTCCCCGGGCGGCAGCTTCACGGCCCTGATGGCCATCTACGACACCATGCAGTTCGTCCGCCCGGACATCCAGACGGTGTGCCTGGGCCAAGCCTCCGAGGCGGCCGCGATCCTGCTGGCCGCGGGCACCAAGGGCAAGCGGATGGCGCTGCCCAACGCCCGCATCCTGATCCACCAGCCCTCCTCCTCGGGTGCGCAGGGCCAGGTCTCCGACCTCGAGATCCACGCCCAGGAGATCCTCCGCATCCGCCGCCAGATGGAATCCACCCTCGCGCGACACACCGACAAAACCCCCGAAGAAATCCGCACCGACATCGAACGCCACAAAATCCTGACGCCCCAGGAAGCAAAAGAATACGGAATCATCGACGAAGTCCTCTCCTACCGCAAAGCCTCCGCTCCGCAGTAACCGGGCTCGCCCGATGCCGACCCGGCCCCGCCCAGCTCGAAGGTGGGCGGGGTACCCGGGGTTGGAGAACGGGATGTGGAGGGC
>CBIMJO010001296.1:0-3551 GCA_966244135.1 uncultured Actinocrispum sp.
CGGCGTGCCTTCGCTGGTTCGCACCGAAGTGGGCAGCTCCCCCAGTTGCGCGATCTGCTCGGCGCTGGCCACGACGACGATGTCGACGTCAAGGCCGGCCAACGTGTCGATTGCCTGTCGATATGGGCCCGCAGCCGCACCACCAAGTGCGCGCACCATCGTGTGTCCCCATGTGACACATACCCGGGGACGGTCCCGCACACCGGTCAGCCACCTGGGAACGTCACCAGAACCGTTGTACGGCAGGTAACGCATGCCCTGCCAGGGCGGATCCGCGTCGGCCAGGCGCATGCTCGGCGGGGTCGGGTCGACCGTCATGGCGGCCTTGGTGGTCACCGCGACGCCGAACTGTTCGAACAGGCGGGAGTACGCGGGCAGCGGGCGCCCGTCCCGCAACTCCAGCCGTGGCACCGAAGCCGAACCGAACAGCAACCGGACCGAAGGCACGCCGAGCACCGCGGCCGCGACCGCGCCCGCGTACCCGACCGCTTCATAGACAACGATGTCCGGCCGCCACCACTGCGCGAACGCCACCAGGTCACCGGCCATCGCCTGCGCGCCCGCGATCATCGCGTTGCCCAGCCGTTCCAGGTGCTCGCGCTGGCGGTCGTTGAGCAGGTGCATGTTCACCGGCCACTCGTGCGGCCACGGCTCCTGGGAGTAGATCGACGCGATGAACTCCGCGCGGTTGCGTTGGGCGTGCACGGCCTCGCCGCCCGCGAGCACCGCGGGCAGTCCGGTGTGGACGATGTCGTTCGCGATCTTGGCCGCGCTGGCGACCCGGACCTCGTGCCCGGCCGCGCGGCAGGCCCAGGCCAGCGGCACGACCGGGAACAGGTGCGGCCGGGCCGCGGAGGAGGTGAACAGCACACGCATGACTGCTCCGCAGGGAGTTCACGGCAGGTAGAAGTGGTCCCGCTGGAAGAAGTTGGCCCGGCCGTCGCCGTTGGTGTACGCGGAGTACGCGTCCACCACCAGCAGCCGTTTGTTCAGGTAGGCCGCCAGCAGCACGGCCGAGGACGGAAGCCGGTAGTGCGCCGAGAAACCAGCCGCCTCGCCAGGCAGGTCACGCAGGCCGAACGCCGCACCCACGGTGATACCCCAGTCGTCGGGGTCACCCGGCCGGGCGCTCGAGATCTGCACGGTCAGCACCCCACGCCGTTGTGCCACACGCACACCCAGGATCCCGGTGGTCTGCTCGTCATAGTTGACCCACTCGCCCAATACCGGGCTCAGGTCGAGGTCGGTGGCGTTCATCAGCGGTGGAAGAACTCGCGGCTGAAGAAGTCCGCCCGCCCGCCGCCGTCCTTCACGGTGTTGAACGTGTCGAGCACCAGGATGCCCTGCTTGGCATACGCGGCAAGCAGAGTGGTCATGAAACCGAAGTCGTAGAGGGCGCTGAAGGCCATCGCCTGGGTCGCGGACGCCGAGCTGCCGTACACCGTGGCGCGCACCTCGCCCCAGTCGTACGGCTGGCCGTCCGCATCACCGAATGCGCGTACTACAACGAAGTCGTCGGACTGGGCCAGCTCCATCCGCACCACGCCGGCCGCTTCCTTGTCCGTCGCGTACCAGGTCCCGAGCAGCAGCCCAGGTTCGAGTCTCACCATGGGTTTCCTCCGTGCAGGGCAAGCGAAGTGTAAGAGCGGCCGGAAAAAACCGGACATGGGACCTTCCCCCTAGGGCTGGGCGGATCCCCTAGGTACTCCAAAGACGTTCTTGTCTCATTGCGTGAACAAGCGCACACTTTGCGACACTACGAAGGACCCAACTGAACATCGCGAGTACGTGACAGGGTGAGCACGTGCCGCGCGTTACCACTCCCCGTTACCCTGCGACTGGAGGAGCGTACTTTGACGCGCGCATACCCTGCCGGGCTAGCCTTCGTGCCAGCGGACGAAGTCGGCCAGGCCGGCCCGGCCCGGCCGAAAATCGTTGACTGGCGCGGACTCGTCCGGATATCCGACCGCAAGCCCACAGACGACGATCCGGCCGGGGGCAAGGCCGAGCACCGCCCTGATCACGTCGGGGTAGCCCGCCACGCTGAACTGCGGGCAGCTGCCGAGTCCACATGCGACCAAGCCGAGCATGACGTTCTGCAGGAACAGTCCCATCTCCAGGAACAGTCCCGGGGGTGCGGCCCGCGGCAGATGGAAGATCATCTCCACCGGTGCGCCGTAGAACGCCAGGTTGTCCCGCAGATGTCCGCGCCGAGCCGCCTGATCGGCGCGTGCGATTCCCTTGGCCCGCAACACACCGGTGCCCGCCTCACGGGCGCGCGCCTCGATCACCGGGTCCGCCTGCGCGGGACGGTTGACGTAGTCAGGATGTTGTGCGACGCCACGGTCGAACTCGGCGCACAACGCGTCCGCGAGCGCCTTCCTGGCCGTGCCGGACAACACCGACACCTGCCACGGCTGCCCGTTGCGCGTCGACGGCGCGTTGCACGCGGCGGCCAGCACCTCCTCGAGCACCCGCCCGGGCACCTGTCTGTCCACAAAGGATCGCTTGCAGTGCCGCCGGTCCATCACCCCGGCCAGCACGGCCCAAGTGTCGTCCATGCCTGGAGTCTGTGGGGGTGATGGCCGCCATGTCCAGAGCAACCAGGATGACGTGTGCGGTCATGGCCTCGCTCCAGGCGTCGCCATGGCGGGTGACGGACGAGCTGAGGGTGCTCGGCCGCGCCGGCGGCGGTGCCGAGGTGCGCGCCGACATCATCGGTGATGTCGACCCCTCGGTGCTGCGTGACCACATTCCCGGAGACCTGATCTACAGCCTGCGCTCCACGTCCGCCGGCGGCCTGTTCTCCGGTGGCATGGACCAGCGACGGCGGCGGCTGTTCCAGGCCGCCCGGCGCTACGACCTGATCGAGCTGGAGGGCGGCCGGGACACCACACCCGAGATCCTGGCCGGCATCCCGCCGCACCGGCGGCTGATCTCCTGGCACGGCAACGGTCTGAGCCTGGCCGGCCTGATGGCCCGGTTCACCCGGCTGACCGCGGTACCGGCCCGCCACTACCTGATGGTCCCGCACGCGTACACGCCCCAGCAGGCGTTGGCGCCCTTGCGGTTGCTGCGGTTGGTCAACCGCGACAACGTGACCGCGTTCAGCACCGGCGAGACCGGCGCTTGTGGACGGATCCTCGCGCCCTGGCTGGGCGCGCCGATGGTGTTCGGCCAGATCGGCGGCAAGAGCGACGAGGTTCCCACCGTCGAACGACTTCTGCGGGACTACCCGTTCCCGGCCTTGCCCGAGGTGCGCCGGCTGTACGGAATCGTCGGCCGGTCCGTGCACGGATCCCTGTCCCCGCGCATGCACAACGACGCCTACCAGGCACTCGGCCTGCCCGCCCTGTTCCTGCCGATCGCGACCAAGGACTTCCTGCCCGCCTGGGAGGGCCTCACGAACGGCCTGGAGGGGCTCGGCCTTCCGATCGGCGGGGCCACGGTCGTGGCTCCCTACAAGGAATCCGCGCTGAGACTGGCCTCGGTCACCACGGGGCCCGCGGGCCGCGCGGGCGCGGCCAACGTGCTCGTGCGCACCGAAGCCG
>CBIMJO010001297.1:0-3550 GCA_966244135.1 uncultured Actinocrispum sp.
CATTGTCGATGCGGCAGGTGCCAACCGGCTGCCACCGCGTCTGGGCGTCCGCCGAATTGAGTCGCCACATCGCTGCCGTCGGCGCCATCCGGCGGAGAGCTGTGTGCCGCACTCACCTCTCGCGCCACCGATCGAGGATCTCTGTATCAACCGTCGGAGTGCTGACCGACCGCCACAACAACGGCCATTCAGGCCTTGGATCCCGTTGATCGATATCCGAGCGGTGAAACTGTCGAGTCGATCCGTTGCAATGCCCGCCGTGCCGCACATCAGCTGGAGCCTCGTCGACGTCCGGGACGTCACCACGGCGCAGCGCCACAACGACTAATTCCGCCACCCATCACCGAGTCACATGCACTCGAACGCCTCGACATCCGACGACAAGATTGACTTGGCGGCGTGCTCCACGAGTATCACCACGCCGCTTGCCACCACGGATGGAGTTTTCGGCAACCACAGGGCTGAACCTCACCCTGGTGTCGCCGAGTTGCCGGTGTCGCACTGCGATCTGGTGGCGTAACGCGAGGATCTCGATGACTATCGCGGTCACTCCGCCGGCGGCGCACCCGTCCGGGATCGCGGGGCGTGGAGGAGGTCGCTGAGCCCGCCGCGGGCGTCCTCGATCACGATGGATTCGGCGCCTTCCGCGTCGCCCGCGCGCAGAGCGCGGACGAGTGCGCGGTGGCTGGAGTAGCGGTCCATGCCGAAGGTGTGGTCGTGCGCGATCCGTTCGAGTCGGCGAGCGCGGCGTTCGGCCGGGGAGAACACCCGGGCCTGCTCCAGCAGCCGGGACAGCACGGGGTTTCCCGCGCACGCCTCCAGCGCGTCGTTGAACCGCTGCATGGTGTCCATCAGCCGGTCGAGGTGGCGCTGCGGGATCTGCCCTTGCTCCGTCCGCTGGACGATGAGGATCAACAGGTCGTCGGCCTCGTCGAGGATCGCGTCGAGGCCGTCGAGCTGCTCGGGGGTCGCGTGCCGGGCGGCGAACCGTGCGACCATGCCGCGCAGGCCGACCTCCACCTCGGCGAGGTCCTGCAGTGCCGTGTCCCCGATGTCGGAGACGACGACCGTGCGCGGCCCCCTGCGGACCAGGAGGCCGTCCTGCTCCAGGCGCCTGATCGCCTCCCGGATCGGTGTCGGGCTGACGGAGAGCTGAGCGGCCAGTCCGCGTTCGGTGACCTTCTCCCCGCTGCGCAGGCCGCCGGTCGCGATGGCCGCACGGATGGCGTTGTACGCGCGATCGGCGAGCGTGACGTTCTTCAGCGTCGCGAGATCCTCGGTCACCGCTCCAGCCTAGCGGACAGGCAACAAGGTAGCGGTTTGCTATAACGTCGCGGGAGAACCGGGCGGCGGGTACCGGACGTCGGCCACGAAAGCCGAGCTCCGCGCCGCGATCGCGAGATCCACACGACGACCTCGCCCCACCTGGGGCGAACTGTTCGTCACGTGAGTTGAGCAGCCGCGCCCGCGGATACCGGCTCGGCGCGCTCCGGAGCAGGGGGTAGCTCCGGGCTCAGCCTGGTCTCGGCGTACCAGCGACGGTCTTGCCGCGGCGTAGGGATTCTCCGGCGGCCGCCGGTACTCGAGACGCCGGCGTAGCCGGGCGAACGCGGACGTCTTCACGTGATCACTGGCTGCGTTGCCGCTCACCATGCCGCCGGACCGAAGTGCTCGGTCAGGTCCGGGCTTCGGCGTCCAGGCAGCACGTCACGCACCGGACAAACCGGCAGGCAATGCCATGGCCGGAAGCGAACCTTGCGGGAGGAGAACGCCCGCTTACCCGCGGAGGTTGCAGTCGCAGCGGCCGGATGTGGTCCTCCTCCGCCGCTCGGCCGACGTGCGGTACCCCGGCCAGGGATCCGAGGTCGAGCTGCCGGAGGGGGACCTCCTGCGGCTGGAGGCCGGGCACCTCCACATGCCTTCGAAGAGACCTACCGGGCGACGTTCGGCGTTGCCTCCGACGGTCCCGCCGAGGTGGTCAACTGGCGGCTCTCGGCGTATCTGCCCGGCCACGACCCGTCCCTGGGATGCGAACCCCTGAACGGTGACCCGCAGCGGGGCACGCGCGAGGTGTGGCTGCCCAGCCACGGCCGGATGCGGGCCACTGTCTGACCGCTACCGGTTGCGGCCCGGAACGGAGATCGCCGGGCCCGCGGTGTTCGAGGAGCGCGAGTCCTCGTGCTGTCTCGGGCCGGACTGCCGCATCCGGGTCGACGGCGATCTGACACTCCTCGCCGACATCGAATCCATGGCATAATTATTTAACCACTATTGACCAACTTGCTATAGCAAAAGTACCGTGTGTGGACGCCACCAACGGCGTGGTGAAGGGAAGGGTGGGCAGATGTCGGCGATGACCACGCAGCGCGTCCGGACCGGGCGGATCACGTTTCTGGTGGCTCTGGCGGTGTTCGCGCAGGAGTCGACGTGGAATCTGTACGAGTCGCAGGTTCCGCCGCTGCTGCGTCAGCACGTGGGCAGTGCGGCGTTGATCGGCCTGCTGATGGGGATGGACAACCTGCTGGGCATTTTCGTGCAGCCGTGGATGGGGAACCGGTCGGACAACACGCGGACGTCCTGGGGGCGGCGGATGCCCTTCCTGGTCGTCGGGATGCCGGTGGCTGCTCTGCTGTTCCTCGCCATCCCGTACACCGCGGGTTCGCTGCCGCTGTTGATCGTGACGATGTTCGGCTACGCGCTGGTGGCGAACTCGTTCAAGCCGATCGCCGAAGCGCTGCTGCCGGACTTCATCGCGCCCGAGCGGCGCAGCCGGGCCAACGCGGTGGTCAAGATCGCGTCGAGCATCACCGTGATCGTCGCGGCGTTGATCAGCATCTTCCTGATCGACGACCACCCGAACCTGTCGTTCGCCATCCCGTCGATCCTGATGACGGCGGCCATGCTCGTGCTCGTCCTTAAGGTGCGCGACAGCCGTTCCCCGGCCTACCGCGCGGCACTGGAGGAGGATCGCCGGGCCGACGGCGAAGCCACGGCCGAGGTCCGGGTGCGCGACATCGTGCCCGAGATCCTGAAGGACCGGGATCGCAGCCGCTTGCTGCTCATCGTGTCCATCCTGTTCTTCGGCGGCGCATGGGCCGCGTCCCGCTCGCTGGTCACGAACTACGGCATCGAGGCGCTGGGCATGTCCCGCGGTGACGCCGGCGGGCTGACGTTGCCCAGTGGGGTGGCGTTCATCGTGGCGGCCTATCCGGTGGCGATGCTCGCCGAACGGTTCGGCCGGCTGCGGGTGATGGCGGCCGGGATGGGCGTGTTCGCCGCCGCGATGGTCCTCGGCACGGTGGTCCAGACCCCTTCCGGCACGGTGGCCGCCTTCTGTGTCGCCTCGGCGGGTGCGTCGGCGTTCCTGGTCAACGCCGTCGTCGTGCTGTGGAACCTGGCCCCGTCCGACCGGGTGGTGGGCACCTACTCCGGCCTCTACACCGTCGGCTGGGCCAGTGGCGGCTTCCTCGGGCCCGCGCTGGTGGGGGCCATGGTCGACCTGACCGGCTGGCCGCTGATGCTGCTCGACGTGGCCGTGGTCACCTTGATC
>CBIMJO010001298.1:0-3550 GCA_966244135.1 uncultured Actinocrispum sp.
CGACGCGGGCCGGTCGCTCCTGCTGGCCGGGATGGTCGCCGCCGACCGCGCCCAGCTCCGCCAGGCCCAGGTGCTGCTCGGCGAGTGCGGGGCCGTCGAACTCGCCAAACTGGCCCGCCGCGAGCAACGCCGCCTCGACGCGCTGAGCCCCGCCGCCAAGGTCGCGGATGACGGTGTGGAGGCCCTGACCCGCCGGCAACGCATGGTCGCCGACCTCGTCGCCCAAGGCCTCACCAACCGCGAGATAGCCCGTCACCTCGACGTCACGACGAAAACGGTCGAGATGCACCTCGCCCAGACCTTCGCCAAGCTCGGCGTCACCTCCCGGGCCGCCGTCGCCGCCAAGGTCACTCAGACCAAGTCATAGCCACGAGATACCGCTGCCCGTCAGAGCCATGCGATCTCCCCTTCCGTCCGCCACACGACCAATGCTCCTGTTCTGTCGTACCTGGCCGACTCGATGCCGGTCAGGGTCCGGCGCCGGTCGCCCGTCGCCGTGTCGATCTCGGTCAGCTCGTCGCCGACGAGGCAGGCGACCCGCGGGGTGGCCGGGTCGGCGAATGATCGGGACCTCCCCCATCGAGTCGACCCGATGGATCACCTTCCCGGCCGGGTCGAACACCCGCACCCGCGCCGAAGGGCGGCGCCCCCTCTGATCACAGCGGCGAGGTCCAAGCCGTGCACCGCGGATCCGGCCCGAACACGTCGAACACAGCCTCGAAGCCCACCGATGGCTCCAGGTACGACGGCACCGCCAGCTGTCCGTTGGCGTGGTACCACTGCCCGGACCTGCGGTCGTCCGGGGAGCCGTAGACGCCCGGCCAGAAGCCGTCCAGGCCCGAGACCGAGATGTACATGTTGCTCTTGCCGCCCGGTCCCGCCGCCCAGGACGTAGTCGTAGTCGGTGAAGACCCGGTCCTGGGAGCCGTTGATGTAGTAGTGGGCTTTGCGCACTTGCCCTCCTTGTTGTCGGGTGACGTCAGGATGGCGGCACGGTGGTGCGCGGGAGTATTGGGGAAATCCCTACCCCAGCCTGTCCCGCAGCCAGGCGAGCGCGTACTCGCCCTGGAGGCGTTGGAACTCCCGGATCCTCGGCAGGTTCAACGGCGGCGGCTGCAGTGCCGAGTGCACGAAGTAGCCGGTGAGCGACGCCAGCGCGCAGGTGACCGCGTCCGGGTCGGCCTTGGCGGCCAACGGGCTCGCGTTCCACACCTCAGCAGGCTTTGGGCCGCCCTGCATGACGACGCTGGGCAGCATGAACAGCAGGTCGACCCACGGGGCGCCGATCGCCGCGTGCGGCCAGTCCACGATCACGACCCGGTCGCCGGTCAGCAGTACGTTGTCCGCGCGGGTATCCCGGTGCAGCAACGTGTTCCCGTCGACCGCTGCCGGCCACTGCGCGTCGAACTCCGCCAGCCTGTCCACATTGGACCTAGTCCACGGGTCGAGCCGGGCCGCGAGAACCGGGTCGGCCGCGACCGCCTGCCATCCGGTGAACCCCTTGTCCACGGCGCTGTCCGTGGTGACCGGGCTCGGTGTCAGCACATCGGACAACAGCACGAGGGCGTCGTGAACCCGTTGGAACTCCTCGGCTTTCCACGGCAGCACGGGATTGCGGCCGTCGATGTCCTCGAACACCAACGCGACCCAGTCACCGTCGTCATAGGACCAGAGCAGCTTCGGGATCGCCGGGGAGTCCGGCAGCCGGGCGGCGATCGCGGCCTCCTTGCGGTGCATCGCCGGGGCATCCGGATTGCGGTCCAGGCCAACAGCCTTCGCGAACACCCTCCGGCCGTCCGCGAGCCGGAGCCGGGCCGCCAGCCCCGGGGAGAAACCCCCTTGCTGCGTCACGGCTTCCGTGACCGTGCCGCCGAGCTGCCCCTCGATCGCGGCGCGCACGTGGCCCGGCAGCTCGGACCAGCTGATGCGGTTGCCTCCGTTCCCGTCCATGCATCCATCATGAGGGAAGGGTCCACCCGATTACGGGCTCCTACGAGAACAGCCGTTTGCCCGCCATCTTCTGCCGGTGCGCGGCGCCGATCTTGGTCGCCTGCACGGTCGGGGCGTCCCAGGTCGCCGCCTCCAGCCCGTCCACCTTGGCGATCAGCGCCTCACCGGCGGCCACGTCCGCGACGAGCACGTCGCCCATCGCCCCGTCCTCGCCCACCAGGACGACCCGGGCACCCGCCCGGCCGATCGGCTCGATGACCGCCTTCGCCGGGCCATGCGCCCGGACGAACCCACGTGCTGCCTTCATGACCTCGAGCCTAGATCGTTTCGCGCCCGCGTCCCGGTGTCGCTCGTCACGAGGCCGAACCGCGGAACAACGCCGGTTGTGGTGAGGTTGGCGTGACTATTGGCGTGACTAGTGGTGTCGGAACTTCAGGAGGCGAACGTGCCCAGGGCAGTGCTGGTGCGGCAGACCGGTGGACCGGAGGTCCTGGAACTGGCCGACGTGGCCGTTGGCGAACCGGGTGAGGGCGAGGTGGGGATCGCCATCGCCGCGGCGGGCGTGAACTACATCGACACCTACCACCGGTCCGGGATCTACCCGATGGAGACGCCGTTCGGGCTCGGTATCGAGGGCGCCGGGCGGATCACCGCGGTGGGCCCGGGCGTCACGGACTTCACTGTGGGTGATCGTGTCGCCTGGACCGACGGGCGAGGGAGTTACGCCGAGCAGATCGTGCTACCCACAGCAAAGCTCGTCGCGGTCCCGGAAGGCATCGACGACGAGACCGCGGCCGCGCTGCTGTTGCAGGGAGTGACCGCTCACTATCTGTTGACCTCGACCTACCCGGTCAAGGAAGGCGACCCGATCCTGATCCACGCGGCCGCCGGCGGCACGGGCCTGCTGCTGGTCCAGCTCGCCAAGGCACGCGGCGCGCGGGTGCTGGCGACGGTGTCCACACCGGAGAAGGAGAAGCTGGCCCGCGAGGCCGGCGCCGACGAAGTCGTGGGCTACGAGGACTTCGACAAGGCCGCACGCGAGTTCACCGACGGCGCCGGAATGGCCGCGGTGTACGACGGTGTGGGCAAGACGACGTTCGACAAGAGCCTCGCCAGCGTGCGGCGGCGCGGCTACATGGTGCTGTTCGGCGCGTCCAGCGGCCCGGTGCCGCCGGTGGACCCGCAGCGGCTGAACGCCCAGGGCTCGGTGTACCTGACCCGCCCGACGAGCCGCGACTTCACCGTGACGCCGGAGGAAGTCCGTTGGCGCACAGGGGAACTGTTCGAGGCGGTGCTCGCCGGGAAGCTGACCGTGCGCGTGGGAGCGAAGTACCCGCTGGCCGACGCACGGCAGGCGCACGAGGACCTGCAGGGGCGCAAGACCACCGGCAAGCTCCTGCTCATCCCCTGATCAAGCCCGGTGGAGTTCTTGTGCGCGTTCGCAACGCGCACAAGAACTCCACTCAGGGAGAACTCAGCTGACCTTGACGGCGTCGGTGACGAACACGAGAGTCTCGCCGGCCTTGATCGGGCCCTGGCCGTTCGGATACCCCAGCGACGGCGGCACGATCAGCAGGCGGCGGCCGCCCTCCTTCATGCC
>CBIMJO010001299.1:0-3549 GCA_966244135.1 uncultured Actinocrispum sp.
ACGATCGCGGCGGCCAGCATCACGGCCTCGACGACGATCAGGACGGTGGCCCAGCGGCCGATCCGCCACCCGTTCACCGGGCTTGCCCGTCGTGCTTGATCAGGGCGAGGGCGACGTCGTCGTCCAGCGGGCCCTGGTTGAGCTCCTCGACCGCCGAGATGAGCCGGTCGAGCACCAGCACGGGTGCCTTGCGCCAGCCGGGGTTCGCCGCCAGGTCGGCCAGCACGAGCTCGGCCATCCGCTCGTGGCCCAGCCGGTTCTGGCTGCCCTTGACCCGGCCTTCGTACACGCCGTCGGTGTAGAGCAGCAGCGCCCAATCGGGCTGCAGGGCGATGTCCACCGGGCGCCAGACACCGGGTTCGGGCAGCAGGCCAAGCGGGACACCGAGTTCGTCCAACGGGAGCAGCCTGCCGGACGTGCCCTCGATCAGCAGCGGCGGCGGGTGGCCGGCGAGGCGCATGCGCAGGACGGTGCGGTCCGGAGTGAGGGTGATGGCGCAGAGCGTCACGAAGTTGTGGTTGATCCGCTCATGTTTGAGGATGCGCTCGATCGTGGCCAGGACGTCGTCGGTGGGCAGGTTCGCCAGCACCAGCGAGCGCCACGCGATCCGCAGCGCGACACCCAGCGCGGCCTCGTCCGGGCCGTGCCCGCTGACATCCCCGATGACCAGGTGAACCGTGCCGTCCGGGAGTTCGACGGCGTCGTAGAAGTCGCCGCCGAGCAGGGATCCGTGCCGGCCGGGGCGGTAGCGGGCCACCAGCTCCAGGCTCGGGTCGTTGAACAGCGGCGCGGGCAGCAGGCCGCGTTCGAGTCGCCGGTTCTCCGCGGCCACCAGCTGTTGTTCGAGGAGCCGTCGCTCGGCCTCCTCGGCGCGCTTGCGTTCCCACGCGTACCTCAGGGCCTTGACCAGGAGCAGGCCATCGACCTGGTCCTTCACCAGGTAGTCCTGCGCGCCCGCGGCCACCGCCGCGAGACCCGTCAACGCGTCACGCTGACCGGTGAGCACCACCAGCGCCGTCCCGGGCGCGTGCTGCCGGAGCTTGGTGAGGCCGACCAGGCCGTCCGCGTCCGGCAGCTGCAGGTCGAGCAGGACACAGTCGACGTTCAACGGGGCGCCCAACGCACTCGCCAACGTCACCACCCGGTGCATGACCACCTGGTCGGGGACGTCCGCGAGCAGCTCGGAGACGAGGAAGGCATCCCCGTCGTCGTCCTCGACCAGCAGCACCCGCAGCGGCCGGTCTGCTCTCGCCTGAATGTCCACGCAATATCCCCTGATCATCACCTGGGCAGGCTCGCGCACTGGGCTGCTGGCTCAACCGCGATCATCTTAGAGGTGAACCCCGTCTCGAACCCTGGTGCGTAGGACCGTAACCAGTACGGTGTGATTACGTGACCATCTACCTCGCCCGGCACGGACAAACGGACTACAACCACACGCGCCGCTTCCAGGGCCAAATGGACGTCCCCCTCAACCTCACCGGCCGGACACAGGCGAAGGCGCTGGCCGGCCGGGTGGCACCGCTGGGGCTGGTGGCCCTGTGGTCAAGTCCGTTGGCGCGGGCGCGGGAGACAGCCGCGATCGTTTCCGTCGAGATTGGACTTCCGGTGTTGTTCGACGCACGGCTCATGGAGACCGACACGGGGGTGTGGACGGATCGGCTGTACTCAGAGTTGGAGGCCGCTGATCCTGTTGCTTATCAGGGGTTTGTTACCGGGGCTGAGGGGTTTGCTTTTGAGGGTGGGGAGTCTTATGTGGAGCAGGGGGATCGGGTGATGGCTGCTCTCGCTGAGATCTCTGCTGGGCCTCGGCCTGTGCTGGTTGTCTGTCATGGGATGGCTATGCGTTTGGCTATGCGGCGTCTGGGTGTTGAATCTGGTGCTGGTATTGAGAACACCGAGTTGGTTTCTTTGCCTCTCTAGGGTTTGCGTTCCTTTAGGTGGGGTTGTCCTCGCCGGACGGGCAGCGCCACCCAGAGGGGGAGGGACCGTGCCCTCGCACGAAGGCGGGGTCTGTGGCGCTTCGTGTTCGTGCGTCACCCACATCAGTGAAGGGCTTGCGTGGAGCGGAAATCTCGACCTCTGGCCGGTACTATGAAATCATGCAAGGCAGCGGAAGTCATTGGAATGAAACAAAAGAGGAGATGGTCGCTGCCCTGCAGGCGTTTGAGGCGCAGGTCCGACAGATCCATTATGCGCGACTGGAACTCGTGGCCCACATGAACGGCCAGTCGGTCGCCACGGAACTGGGCTACTCCAACACCGTGGCGTTGATGATCCACACCCTGCGGATCTCCCCCAAGGAAGCCAAAACCCGCCTGGCCCAAGCCGAAGCCCTCTTCCCCACCATCACCCCCACCGGCTCCATCATCGAACCCGCCCTCCCCGATGTCGCCTTCGCGCTCGCCGCAGGCGACATCGGCTCCGAGGCTGTGGACGTCATCCGCAAGACCCTCAAGGACTTGCCGGACCTCGAGCCCGAGAAACTCGCCCTGGCCGAGTCCACCATGGTCGCCCAAGCCGCTGAAGACGATCCCAATGCCTTGGCGCGCTTCGGCACCCGCGTGCGTGCCATCGTCGACCCCGACGGCCCACCCCCACCCGACCCAGAACCGGCCCAGCCTGCCCGGATGCTGCACACACGCGCGCGTCGTGACGGCGGCATTGACTTCCGCGGCCACCTCCCGGCCGAGGACGCCCACCTGCTGCACCCGGTGATCCGCAAGGGTGAACAACGCCCCTCCGACCCGGCGGATGACCGGGGCCCGGCCGAACGCACCGCCGACGCGTTCGTGGAGACGTTGCGGATGGCCGCCCAGTGCCCGGCCAATCCCGCGAAGAACGGCCTGCGCACTCCGGTCGCGATCACCATCTCCTACCAGGATCTGGTGAAGGATCTGGACGAGCGCATCCTCATCGGCCCCGACACCTACCTCACCGCCCGCGAAGCCCGCCGCATCGCCTGCGACAGCCACCTGTTCCCCGCAGTCCTGGGCTCCAAGTCCGAACCCCTCGACATCGGCGTCGGCGCCTACGTCGTCCCCGCCCACATCCGCAGAGCGTTGATCCTGCGGGATGGTGGCTGCGCCTTCCCCAGCTGTGGGGCGCCCGCCAGCGTCTGCGACGCACACCATGTCGTCCACTGGTCCAACCACGGCCCCACCAAAGTCGACAACCTCGTCCTGCTCTGCCCACACCACCACCGACTCATCCACCGCAGCGAGTGGAGCATCCGGATGGTCAACCGCAGCCCGCAGTTCATCCCGCCCGCCTACATCGACCCGGCCCGCACTCCACGTACCAACTCGGCCCGAAGACCTCTCCCCACAGCCGCCTAACCCAGGGCCCCACACCTCCTGGGGCCCAAGGCATGCCCATAGCAGGCACTGAGCGCGGTTCGGTTTTACATGGGTGGCGGCGGCCTTAAACTTGCCCGTGCGGCAGGTCCAACGCCAACACGCGGTTCCGCCCTGCCCTTCAGCCAAGCACCACTTTGGACCTGCCCGCTCTCCCTGCCGAGGCCGCCGACGGGACCCATGTCAAACCGAA
>CBIMJO010001300.1:0-3549 GCA_966244135.1 uncultured Actinocrispum sp.
ACACCGCGTTCACCGGTGCGTTGATCGAACTGCTCCGCACCGGCGATCCGGCCGGCCCGCCCGAGCTGACACTCGACCACGTTTACCGTTACCTGGCACGTGTTCTGCCGGAACGGGACGCGCCGCGGCCGCACCGGCAGGCCAGTGACCGCGGCGGCCAACTGGTCCTGGCTGCGAATCCGGCCGCAGCAGGCCGGATCGACGACGTGTCGGCCGCGGTGGTGGCCGGCGAGGGGGTCTGTCCGTACCGCGGCATGAGCCGGTTCGACAAGGATGACGCGCCGTTCTATTTCGGCCGCGGGCCCATGACGAACACGTTGGTGTCCCAGGTCGCGCAGCAGCTGGCCGAGCCCGGCATGATCGCGGTGGTCGGACCGTCCGGTTGCGGCAAGTCCTCGTTGTTGCGGGCGGGATTGCTTGCCGCGCTGGAGAACGATGACTCGATCGGCGCACGGGACTGGCCACAGCTCGTGCTGACGCCCGGCGAACGGCCGATGGCAGCGCTGGCCAGGAAAGTGACCGGTACCACCAGTGATGAACTGGCGGCGGAACTGACCGCGCGACCGGCCGGCTTGGTCGACGCGATCCGGGCGGCCTATCCAGCGACCAGCACGCCCGGTGGTCGCGTGCTGCTGGTGGTCGATCAGCTGGAGCAGCTGTTCACCGCCGACGAGACCCAGCGGCACGCCTTCCTGCGCGCGCTCAATGCCGTGAGCGTTCCCGCTTCGCCGGACATCGAGCCTGTCGCGGTCGTTGTACTGGGCATACGGGCAGACTTCTACCAGCACTGCCTCCGTCACCCGGAACTCGCTCGCGCCCTGACCGACGGGCACGTGCCCATCGTGCCGATGACGGAGGTCGAGCTGCGGGACGCGATCGAGCGGCCGGCCGTGGCCGCGGGGCTGACGCTGGAAGCCGGCCTGGTCGATCTGCTGCTCGCTGACCTCGACATCGGCGCGGACCGCCGGGACGGCCTCACGGAAGCCGCGAGCGCGCTGCCGCTGCTGTCGTTCGCGTTGGCGGAGACCTGGCAGAAGCGCAGCGGAACGGTACTCACGATCGCCGGCTACCAGTCCACCACCGGTGTGTGGCAAGCCGTGCGTCGACGGGCCGACCAGGCGTACGACCAGCTCGACTCAGCGGCGAAGGCCGCGGCACGCCGGCTACTGCTGAGCATGATCCGTATCGGCACGGACACCGCGGACACCCACCATCCGGCCGACCTGACCACGTTGCGCGGCGACGCCACGGATCGGGCGATACACGCGCTGGCGGCCGCCGGACTGGTCACTGTGGACACCACCACCGTGCGGATCACCCACGAGGCACTCCTGCGGGCCTGGCCCAGACTGCGTGGCTGGCTGATCGAGAACCGGCAGGAACTCCTGACCCGCCAACAACTCCGCGACGCCGCGACGGCCTGGCAGGAGGAGAACCATGACCGTGACGGACTGTACCGGGGCAAGCGGCTGGACGCGGTGCGCGATTGGACGACGCGGCCGGACCTGGCGGCCGGGGAACGCGAGTTCCTGCACGCCAGCATTCGGTTGCGGCGGCGTGCCAGTACGCTGCGCCGGTCGATCATGGCGGTACTCGGCACATTGACGTTGGTGGCGTCCGGCACGGCGATCTGGGCGGTGCGCAATGCCGAGTTCGCGAACGAGCAGCACGCCGAAGCCTTGTCCCGCCAGCTCGCCGCGCAGGCACTCAGCCTGGACGCCTCTGCTCCGGTGGTCGCCCGGCAACTGGCTGTTGCCGCTTGGGGCGAGGCACCCACGTTCGAAGCCGCGTCCGCCATGTCCACCCTGTTGGCGGAGCAACAGCGCGAGGGCATGATCCCGGCGGGGCGCGCCTGGCCGATGTCGGTGGGAGGCATCGCGTTCAGCCCGAACGGCCACATCCTGGCTGTCGGGGGTGCCACCAGATACAACGACGGGATGCTGCAACTGTGGGACCCGCTGACCGGCAGCCGTCTTGGTACGCCGCCACTGTCGTACGGGGAGGAAACTCGGCTCGCGGTGACCGGGGTGGCGTTCAGCCCGGACGGCCGGACGGTGGCAGGCGGCGACCAGTACGGTTCAGTCTGGTTCTGGGACGCGACAACCGGGAAACCGACGCGGCCCGCTCTCGCCGCTGATCCGGACGGATCCGTCAACGCGGTCGCCTTCAGCCCGGACGGCCGGATCCTGGCCACCGGGGAATCGGACAGTGACTCCGGCGGCACCGCACAGCTGTGGAACGCGGCCACCGGCGAACCCATCGGCAATCGGCTACCCGCCGATGTCGCGCCTGCGGAGATCTACGGCGGCCGCCGGCTTCCCGGCGGCTCGGTCAACGGGGTCGCGTTCAGCCCGGATGGGCAGACGCTGGCCACGGCCGGCGACGACGGCACGGTGCGGCTGTGGAATCCGGCCACCGGTCAGCCCATCGGCTCACCACTCGTGGCAAGCGAGGAAGCCGTCGGCCGGAAAACCGTCGAAATGGTGGCCTTCAGCCCGGACGGCCGGACGCTGGCCAGTGCCGCCGGCGATGGAGCCGTGCGGCTGTGGAATCCCGGGACCGGTCAACTCCTCAGGCAGGTGACCGACTCCGGTACCGGGGTGGCGTTCAGCCCGGGTGGGCAATTCCTGGCGACCGTCGACACGCTGCATGGCCGTGTTCAGTTGTGGGACGCGGCGACCGGTCTGGCCGTGGGGTTACCGATCGCCTCAGGCAGCCGCGATTCCCCGGCGGCGGGAAACGCGGTGGCGTTCAGCCCGGGTGGTCACCTGCTGGCCTTTCGGGGCGACGGCAACACAGTGCGGCTGTGGAACCTGATGACCGGTCAGTTCGTCGGCTCCGAAGTTTACGCACACGCAAATGGCCTGAACACCGGCGGCCAGGTGGCGTTCACCCCGGATGGCCGGATGGTGGCCACGGCTGGGGCCGACGGCGCCGTGCGGTTGTGGAACCCGGCCACCCGCGAACTCGTCCGCGAGCTTCCGCCGCCGGCCACGATCACCCCCGCCGATCGCACGGTGTGGGCAGTGTCTTTCAGTCCAGACGGGCAGACGCTGGCCACGGCCGGCCAGGATGGCACAGTGCGGCTGTGGAATCCGGCCACGGGCCAACCAGCCGGCGCGACCCTTCCGGTCCAACCTGGCGGATACGTGAACCAGGTCGCTTTCCGGCCGAACAGCCAAGAACTCGCAGTCGGGGTCCAGCAGTATCTCCAACTGTGGAGCCCGAGGACCGGCGTGCCGACCAGTGAGGCGATCCAGGCCGATCCGAACCCCAACGGACTCCTCGGCCACATCGCGTTCAGCGCCGACGGCATGAAGCTGGTCGCCGTCGACACCAATGGTGTGGTGAGCCTGTTCTCTGTGTCGGCCGGTCGTCTGATCAACGCGTCGCTCCAGACCGGTACGTCGCGTGCGGTGCCGACCGGCGCCGCGTTCAGCCCGGACAACCAGACCCTCGCGGTCCTGTGCTCCGACAACACGATCCGGCTGTTCAGCACGAGTACCGCACGCCCACGGTGTGCCGGGCGGGATCGCGTACAGCCCGGAC
>CBIMJO010001301.1:0-3542 GCA_966244135.1 uncultured Actinocrispum sp.
GCAGCGCTCGTACGGCAACATCGTCAGCTCGATCCGTTCCGGCGCACCGGCGTTCGACGAGGTGTACGGCAAGACCCTGTGGGAGCACCTGCGGGACGACCCGAAGACCGGCAACGCGTTCCGGCAGGGCATGGGCGCCTCCTCGTGGCAGGAGCAGCTGCCGCTGCCGGACACCTACGACTTCGAGGGCATCGAGCGGTTCGTGGACGTCGGCGGCGGCCCCGGCACGATGATGGCCGCGATCCTGCACCGCAACCCGGGGATGAGCGGCGTCCTGCTCGAGCTGCCCGGCGGCATCGACCACACCAAGCGCCACCTCATCGACGCGGGCGTCGAGGACCGCTGCGAACTCGTTGAGGGAAGCGGATACGACGAGCTGCCGACCGGCGACGGCTACCTGTTGAGCTGTGTCCTGCACGCCATGGACGACGAGAACAGCCTCCGGGTGCTGTCCCGGATCCGGGACGCCATCGAGCCCGGCGGCCGCCTGGTCATCCTCGAGCGGATCGTCCCGCCCGGCGACGAGCCCGGGCTGGCGAAGTTCCTCGACCTGACGATGATGGTGATGAACGGCGGCAAGGAGCGGACCGAGCCGGAGTGGAACGACCTGCTCGCCGCCGCCGGTTTCAAGCTGACCCGGATCGTCCCCATCCAGTACTTCAGCGGCGGTGCCGAGCTGGCCGCCATCGAAGCCGTCCCGATGCCCTGATGAGAACGGCCGACCGGCCCAGCGCCGAGGGGTGATATCGAGGTGAACACGTCCGACTCGGCCGTGCACCGGCCGCCCGAGCTGTGGCGGCCGGGAACCTGGCGTTCCCTGCCGATCGTCCAGCAACCCGACTGGCCGGACCCGGCCGCGGTCACGCGAGTGACCGGCGAGATCGGCCGGCTGCCACCGCTGGTGCGCTCCGGCGAGATCCGGCGGCTGCAGGGCGACCTCGCCGAGGTCGCCGCCGGGCGCGCCTTCCTGCTGCAGGCGGGTGACTGTGCCGAACAGTTCAGCTCCTGCACCGAATACGGGGTGCGCAACAAGCTCCAGGTGATCCTGCAGCTGGCGATCCTGCTGACCTACGGCTCGGGCCTGCCCGTGGTGAAGGTCGGCCGGATCGCCGGCCAGTTCGGCAAACCGCGCAGCCAGGCCACCGAGATCGTGGCGGGCGTCGAGCTGCCGGTCTACCGCGGCGACATCGTCAACAGTCCCGACCCGACCCCGCAGGCCCGCCGGCCGGACGCCGAGCGGATGCTGCAGGCCTACCACCGCGCCTCCGCGACGCTGAACACGTTGCGCGCCTTGACCAAGGAGGGCTTCGCCGACCTCGGCCGGGTGCACGCGTGGAACCAGGAGTTCGTGCGCGCGAGCCCGGCCGGCCGGACCTACGAGGACGTCGCCGAGTCGATCACCTGGGCGCTGCGGTTCATGGCGGCCTGCGGGTTCGACCTGGCCGGGTCCCAGGCCCTGCACGGGGTGGACCTGTTCACCTCGCACGAGGCGCTGCTGCTGCCGTTCGAGGAGGCGCTGACCCGGTTCGACGCGGACACCGGCGCCTGGTTCGACACCAGCGCGCACATGGTGTGGGTCGGCGACCGCACGCGGCAGCTCGACGGGGCGCACCTGGAGTACCTGTCCGGTATCGCCAACCCGATCGGCATCAAGGTCGGCCCGTCGGTGAGCCCGGAGGAGATCCGCAAGGTGTGCGAACGGCTGGACCCGGCGAACGTGCCGGGCAGGCTGGTGCTGATCACCCGCCTGGGCGCCGGCCGGGTCACCGAGCTGCTGCCGCGGATCGTGCAGGCGGTCAAGTCCACCGGCCGGTCCGTGGTGTGGGCGTGCGATCCCATGCACGGCAACACCTTCCTGTCCGAGAACGGGTACAAGACGCGGCGGCTGAGCGACATCGCCGCGGAGGTGGCCGGGTTCTTCCAGGTGCACCGCGAGGAGGGCACCCACCCGGGCGGCCTGCACCTGGAGCTGACCGGCGAGGACGTCACCGAGTGCCTCGGCGGCGCGCACGAGCTGTCCGACGACCACCTGGGCACCCGGTACGAGACGGCGTGCGACCCGAGGCTGAACGCCGGCCAGTCCATCGAGCTGGCCTTCACCGTGGCCGACCTGCTGCGCGCGCACCACAAGTGAATCCGGAAAACAGCGAAAGGGCTGGACCGTCCGCGGTCCGGCCCTTTTCGCACGAGGTCACCCATAGCGATTTCCGCCTCCGTCACGAATTCAGCCGCGATCTCGGAGATATAGAATTACCATAGCCGGCCCGGAGAGATAGCCGATATTAAGGCGCGGCTTTCGAAGGTCGCCACCGGGGATCACCGAATCCTAGACTTGACCCATAGGCAGAGGTAATCCAGGAAGGTCGTTCGAGCGACCATCAGGACTTCCGATCCGGTGAGGTGGTAAACGTGTCGAATTATGCGGCCGAACTGGGGCCCGCGGTCGATGTGGACAGTTTCCGGGGGCTCATGACGCAGTTTCCCAGCGGGGTGGCCGTGGTCACCGCGCTGGACGCCGACGGGCGTCCGTGGGGCATGACCTGCTCGTCGGTCTCCAGCGTGACGCCGGTGCCGCCGACGCTGCTGATCTGCCTGCGCGAGCAGAGCCCGACCCTGAAGGCCATCCTCGACCGGGACGCGTTCACGGTGAACCTGTTGCACAGCAAGGCACAGGCGGCGGCCGAGCTGTTCGCGTCGGGCGCCGCGGGCCGGTTCGACCTGGTGCGGTGGCACGTGTCGCCGAGCGCCGGCGGGCCGCACCTGCCGCACTACGCGCACGCGGTCGCGGACTGCCGGGTCAGCCGCACGGTGCACGTCGGCGACCACGTGGTCGTGTTCGGCGAGATCTGCCAGGTGACGCACCGGCCCGGCAACGTGCCGCTGATGTACGGCCTGCGGCGGTACAACACCTGGCCGCAGGAGGACCCGAACGAGCACCGGGTGGCCGTGCCCTGACCAGCGGGTCAGGCCCGGGACGAGAAGACCGGGACGGGTGGGCGGCGGGGCATGACCCGCCGCACCAGCCGGGCGTGCTCGGGGCCAAGGTCCCAGGTCACGGCGCGGCCGCGCGCCTGCCGGGTGCCGTGCACGATGGATCTCACGGTCGCACCTCCAGTGTGGGTCGATCTCCGAGGAACAGACGTCAGCGCAGCAGCACGGACCGGGCCGGCGCCGAGGCGCCGGCCGCGGCCGGGGAACCACCGTTGAGCAGGGCCATGCCCAGCGCGGTGACGGTGTGCAGGGCGGTGTTGCGGATCCGCCGGGTGGTGATCAGCCCCGACTGGCGCAGCACGGCGGTGTGCTGGCTGGCGCCGGCCGAGGTGATGCCGAGCCGGTCGGCGAGCTGCCCGGTGGTGCGCATGGTGGTGAGCTCCCGCAGCGCGGCCGCCCTGGTCTGGCCGATCAGCGCGCCGAGCGCCGCGCTCGGGTCGACCGGGTCCTGCCAGAGCGCGGCCGCCAGCGCCGGTTCCGGCGGCGAGGCGAAGACCAGCGCGGGCACCCGGTCCTTGCCGGCCGACGTGAGCAGCACGCCGGGCCGGTCG
>CBIMJO010001302.1:0-3539 GCA_966244135.1 uncultured Actinocrispum sp.
ACCTTGGCGGCGGCCGCCTGCGGCAGACCGGTTCCAGTGGCACCTGGTCTGGACGGCACCACCTGCCGGGGCACCTCGACCACCGAGTCCTGCGCGGACACCACCCGGTTCGGGCCTGGTGGCGCGGTCTGCGCGGCCGCCGTGTTCACCCCGGCGACAACCAGTGACAACGACAGGAAACCTGTAAGAGCGCGTGCGACGACAGCCATCCCCAGCCCCCAAGTCCGGTCGGATGCGCACCGGCTACCGCGCGCACCCCGTTTTTTCCTAACGAACGGGGTACGCCGCGTCAACCGTCCGGCCGAAGTGGCCCGGTCCATTCGGCCGAACCAGCGGGGCTGCGGGGGTTACGGGGTCATCGTGAGCGCGCTGAGCCGGGTGGCGTTGGCGGTGACGTCGTCGGGTTGTTCCTGGGCGGACCGTTCGGCCTTCACCCGCGCCAGGTAGGAGTCCACTTCGGACTGTCGCGTGTGGTCATCCCACTCCAGCAGCGGTGCCATGATCGCGGCAGCCTCGGGGGCGGCGGTCACGCCCCGATCCCGTTCCTCGATGGAGATCCGGGTCCGCCGCGTGAGCACATCCTCGAGGTGCAACGCGCCCTCGTGCGACACCGCGTACGCGACCTCGGCCCGCAGGTACTCGCCGGCGCCGGGGATCGGTTCGCCGAGCGCGGGATCCTCCCTGATCAGCGTCAACAGGTCGTGGATGGCCGTGCCGTAGCGGTGCAGCAGGTGATGGATCTGTTCCAGGGTCAGGCCGGACGTTTTGGCCAGGGTGAGCGCGTTGATGTCGTGGTATCCGTCCGCGCCGACCAAGGGCAGTTGGTCGGTCCGTGATGGCGGAGCCTTGTCGCCCACCGCCACGTCGACGGCGTCGGCGGCCATGACCCGGTAGGTGGTGTACTTGCCTCCCGCGACGATCACCAAGCCGGGCACGGGATTCGCCACGGCGTGTTCACGGGACAGCTTGGTCGTCTGAGCTGCCTTGGCCGCCAGCAACGGCCGCAGGCCCGCGTACACGCCCTCGATGTCGTCGTGGGTGATCGGCTTGCGCAGCACGGCATTCACGTGGTCGAGCACATAGTCCACATCGGCCTTGCTGGCCGCCGGATGGTCGCGGTCGAGATCCCACTCGGTGTCTGTCGTGCCGACGATCCAGTGCCGCGCCCACGGGATCACGAACAGCACGGACTTCTCGGTGCGCAGGATCAGCCCGGTGTCCAGGTCGATCTTCTCCTTGGGCACCACCAGGTGGATGCCCTTGGACGCCCGGACGGTGAACGGCGCCGGGATCCCCGCGGCCTGGGAGACGTCATCGCTCCACACCCCGGTCGCGGAGATCACCACCCCGGCCCGCACCTCGATTTCGTCACCACTCTCCAGATCCAGGACTTTGGCGCCCACAACCCGTTCGCCGTCCCGGACAAGCGAGGTCATCCGCGTCCGGGTGAGCACAGTGGCGCCGTGCTCAGCGGCCGTGCGCGCGATCATCATGGTGTGCCGGGCGTCGTCCACTTGCCCGTCGTAGTACTGGATCGCGCCGATCAACGCGTCCTCGGCCAGGCCTGGAGCCACTTCGAACGCACGGCGGCGGCTGAGATGACGGTGCCGGGGCAATGCCCGGGCCCCGCCGAGGGTGTCGTACAGCATCACCCCGGCACCGATATAGCCGCGCTCCCACACCCGGTGCCGCAGCGGCACCAGGAACCTCACTGGGCGGACCAGGTGGGGAGCCAGCTTGGTCAGCAGCAGCCCGCGTTCCCGCAGCGCCTCCCGCACCAGCTTGAAGTCGAGCTGCTCCAGGTAGCGCAGGCCACCGTGGATCAGCTTGCTGGACCGGCTCGACGTCCCCGCGGCGAAGTCGCGCGCCTCGACCAGTGCGACGGACAACCCGCGGGACGCAGCGTCGAGCGCGATCCCGGCGCCGGTCACACCGCCACCGACGACCAGCACATCGACGTTCTTCAAGTCCCGCAACGCATCCGCGCGGTACTGCGGGGACAGGGGTACGGAAGGCACTGTCTTGTCTCCTAGTTCACATCGACCCAGTCGAGGGTGCGGCCGACGGCTTTCTGCCAGCCGGCATAGCCCTTGGCCCGCTGCTCGTCGGTCCACCCGGGCTGCCAGCGGCGGTCTTCGTTCCAGTTCTGCTCGAGCTCGTCGGTGGACTTCCAGAAGCCGACCGCCAGGCCGGCCGCGTAGGCGGCGCCCAGGGCGGTGGTCTCCGCGACGACCGGTTTGGACACCGGCACGCCGAGCACGTCCGCCTGCATCTGCATGCACAGCTGGTTCGCGGTCACGCCACCGTCCACACGCAACACATCGAGCGTGACACCGGAGTCGTTCTGCATGGCCTCAACGACATCCCGGCTCTGGTAGCAGATCGCCTCCAACGTGGCCCGGGCGACATGCGCGTTGGTGGTCGCGCGGGTCAGCCCGACGATCGCACCACGAGCATCCGAACGCCAGTATGGCGCGAAAAGCCCGGAGAACGCTGGCACGAAGTAGATCCCGCCGTTGTCGGCGACCTGCGCCGCGAGCGTTTCGCTCTGCGCGGCGCCGCCGATGATGCCAAGCTGGTCGCGCAGCCACTGCACGGCCGAACCGGTGACCGCGATCGACCCTTCCAGCGCGTAGACCGGCTTCTCTTCGCCGAACTGGTAGCACAGCGTGGTGAGCAGGCCGTGCTTCGACCGCACCAGCTCGTGCCCGGTGTTGAGCAGCAGGAAGTTCCCTGTGCCGTAAGTGTTCTTGGCTTCGCCGGGCCGGAAGCAGACCTGCCCGACGGTGGCCGCCTGCTGGTCGCCGAGGTCACCGGTGACCGCGACCTCGCCACCGAGTTCCGTTGTGGTGCCGAAGAACCCGGACGACGGCCTGATCTGCGGCAGCATGCTCACCGGAACGTCGAAGAAGGACAGCAGCTCCTCGTCCCACTTCAACGTCTCCAGGTCCATCAGCATGGTCCGGCTGGCGTTGGTCGGGTCGGTGACGTGCAGGCCGCCGTCCACGCCGCCGGTCAGGTTCCACAGCAGCCAGGTGTCCGTGGTGCCGAACAGGGCGTCGCCCTTCTCGGCGTCCGCGCGCACGCCCTCGACGTTCTCCAGGATCCACTGCAGTTTCCCGCCGGAGAAGTACGTCGCCGGGGGCAGGCCGGCCTTGCGGCGGATCACGTCGCCCTTGCCCTCGCGCTCCAGCGCGGCGGCGATCCGGTCGGTTCGCGTGTCCTGCCAGACGATCGCGTTGCAGTAGGGACGGCCGGTCCTGCGGTTCCAGACGACCGTGGTCTCGCGCTGGTTGGTGATGCCCAGCGCGGCGATGTCGCTCGCCCCCAGGCTGGTCTTGTCCAAAGTGGACCCGATGACCGCGCGGGTGCGTTCCCAGATCTCGGTCGGGTTGTGCTCGACCCAGCCCGGCTGGGGCAGGATCTGCTCGTGCTCCAGCTGGTGGCGGGCGATCTCGTTGCCGCCGTGGTCGAAGATCATGAAGCGGGTGCTCGTGGTGCCCTGGTCGACGGCTGCGACGAAGTCAGGCATGGAAGGC
>CBIMJO010001303.1:0-3538 GCA_966244135.1 uncultured Actinocrispum sp.
TCCCGCTGGACCCGCCGGTGATCAGGATGGCCATGGCCGGCACGCTAACAACTCGAGCGCGCTCCAGGTCAAGGTCTCAGTCGAGGTCCGGGGGAGCGGTCATCGTGGTCTCGCCGAAGAGTTCCTCCGGGTCGGCCTCGGGAGACTGCCGGGTGTGGACGGGGGACTGCGGGCGGTGGTCGGCGGTGTCGCCTGGTCGCCCGTTCTGGCCCATGGGTGGTCCTCTCTTTGCCGTAGCCGCGCTGGGCCGTGCGAAGGTACTTGCTCGGCGAGGAACCCACATAGCGAATTGACCCCGGTTCCCGCATTTGCGCGGGAAATTCGACCGGGCGGACAAGGAATCCGGTGATCCGGCGAGATCTTCGTACGGCTAGGCCAGCTGGCTGTCGATGTACGTGATCAGCGAGTCGACCGAGGCCGTGAAGATCTCGTGGCCGGTGACGCCGATGAGCTCGGACGCGTGCCGGTGGGTGGCGGGGAAGTCCTTGTTGGGCAAGGCCGCGTACACCCGCGACCAGGCGGTGACGTCCTTCTCGGCGATCTCCGGCGGCAGCGTGCGGGCCGTGCAGCCCATGCCGGCCAACGCCAGCAGGGTGTCCACGAACAACCGGTACACCAGCACGGTCCTGGCCGGGCCGAGGCCCAGGGGCTGGAGGGTGCGCAGGATGATCTCGACGATCTGGCGTTCGGCCGGGCCGCCGGTGGTGCGGGCGAAGGTCAGCGCGAACACGACCGGCCGGTCCTGCGCCTGCTGCCACATGGCGGCGGCGATCTGACGCAGGGCGGAGCGCCATTCGGTGTCCGGTGAGATGTCCCGGACCTGGTCCAGCACGCTGTCGATCATGCGGTCGGCCAGCGCGAGCACGAGCTCGTCCTTGTCCCGGAAATGCCGGTAGAACGCGGTCGCGTCCACGCCCAGCTCCCGGCCCAGGCGCCGCATGCTCAGCGCGGCGGCCCCCTCGCGTTCGGCCAGCTCAAGCGCCCGGTCCACGATCGTGCTCGCGCTCAGGGTCACCCCCGGCCCCGCGGCTCTGGTCATCCGTCCCCTCCTGATCGGTCCAGTGGCATCTTCCCACACATCGGTGACAACAGTGTTGACAACAACGTTGATGTGCGGTGTGATCGGCCCGTCGAAAGGACCGGCATGGCCGAGCAGCTGCTGGTGTTCCGGGGTGGACCGGTGCTCACCGTGGACCCCGCTGGGACGTTGGCCGGCGCGGTCGCGGTCGGCGGCGGCAAGATCCTCGCGGTCGGCGGGGACGAGGCCGTCGCGCCTGCCTCGCCGACGCCACCGAGGTCGTCGACCTGGAGGGCCGGCTGCTGCTGCCCGGGTTCGTCGACGCGCACGCACATCCGGGCTGGGATTGCTGGCGGCGTTGAAGCCTGGGCCGGTCGACGCCGTGGCGTCCGGTGTGGTCTCGGTGGCCACCGCCGTTCCCGGGTGACGCGGGCCACCGCCCGCGAACAGGTTGAGTCAGCGCACTTCCTGACCGCGGTGAGGACGTGCGGGCCACGCGGCAACGCGCGCTGGAGTTGTTGCGGCGGATGGGGATCGATGACGCCGAGCGTCGGATGCGGCAGGATCCCCTCGAACTGTCCGGCGGACTCTTGCAGCGCGTGATGATCACCGCGGGCTTGCTGTCAGGGCCGAAACTGTTGCTCGCCGATGAGCCAACGACCGCACTCGACGTGATCATGCAGGCCGATGTCCTTGCGCTGACCGATGAACTGCGCCGTGGACGGGGCACGGCGTTGATCTTCGTGACCCACGACATCGACCTCGCGCTGGCGATCTGTGACCGGATCCTGGTGCTGTACGCGGGCCGCGTGCTGGAGCTGATCCACACCGGTTCGGACGCGATCCACCCGTACACCCGGGGGCTGCTGGACTCCCGGCCCCCGCTGGGCAAGTCGACGATCGGCGCGGTGCTCGCCGGACTGGTGACCGCGTCGTCGGGCCAGGTCCTGGTCTGCGGTGAGGACCGCGGCCGGGTCGCGCGGTCCGGCCGGGAACGCCGAAGGCGGGCGGCCCAGCTCCAGTTGGTGCCGCAGGATCCGGCCGGTTCCCTGGACCCACGCCAGCGCGTCGGGTCCGCGCTCGCCGAAGCCGTGCTGCTGCACCGGGAGCACGATCCGGTGGCCCGGGTTTCCGGGCCGCTGGTAGCTGTGGGCCTGTCCGACCCCGTTGAGCAGGCCGTGGGTCAGGCTGGACGGGCAGAACCCGCCGTTGCGGCCGGACGCCGCCGACCCGCAACGATCGGCTTCGAGCACGACGACATCGAGGCCGGGGTCGAGTTCCTTGGCCTGCAAGGCGGCCCACAGCCCGGTGTAGCCGCCGCCGACCACCACGAGGTCGGCGCGGGAGCGCGGAAAGGGGTACGGCGGGTAGGCAGGAAGTTGGTCACGACGACCTTCTGGGTGGGTGCGGGCTTCAACTGGGGGCGAACGCCGCCACGTTCAGCCGTCCCCCGCCGCAGCGCGCGAACCACCGCACGCCCAGACCACCGGGCGTGAGGTCGAGGCACGTCTGCACGGTCGGCTCTCATGTCAACACTGTTGACAACAATGTGGCAGCCGGTCACGGGGCCCGCAACCAGGGAAACGCCTGTGGACCGCCCCTCGAAACGGTCCACAGGCCCCGTCTCCCGGTGACTCCCACCCCACACTCTCCCAAACACCCCCTCCCAAACATCTCCCAACGGATGGAGATCGGGGTAAACCTTCGTAGTAGTCCGCATCGTGGACGTGCTGGCGCCGGGGCCGCGGTGATCCCAACAATGTCGGTCATGCAACTGAGGCTGGATCGGCGTGCGGTGCTGCGGCTTTCGGCCCTGTCCGGGCTAGGGTTGGCGGGTATGGCGACCCCAGCGACCGCGGCCGGGCCGATCGTCAAGCCGCTGCCGCCGGAGATCTTCGACGTGCTCGGCACGAACGCGGAGACCCGCTGGGAAACGCTGCGCGGACAGGGATACCACGTCCCCAACGACCGGTTCTTCGTCCGCAACCACACTTCCACCCCGATCATCGACGCCGACACCTGGCGGCTGACCGTGTTCGGCTCCGGGCTGCGCCGCGGTCCGGTCGAGTTCAGCTATGGGGACCTGCGGAGACTGCCGTCGGAATCGCTGTCGGCGTTCATCGAGTGCGCCGGCAACGGCCGCAGTTACTACACCAGCCAACAGGGTCAGCAGGTCACCGGCACGGCCTGGCATCTGGGCGCGATCGGCGTCGCCCGGTGGCGTGGCGTGCGACTGTCCACTGTGCTCGCCAAGGCCGGGATCAGCCGCCGGGCGGTGGATGTGCTGCCGGAAGGACTCGACCCGGACTATGTCACCGGTGGGGTCAACCTGGGGAAGGTGCGGCGTCCGCTGCCGGTGGCCAAGGCGCTGGAGGACGTCCTGGTGGCGTACGAGATGAACGGTGAGCCGTTGCCGCCGGACCATGGGTTCCCGGTGCGGTTGGTGGTGCCCTCGTGGGTTGGGATCGCGTCGATCAAGTGGCTCGGCCGGATCGAGGTCGCCGACACACCGTTGACGTC
>CBIMJO010001304.1:0-3538 GCA_966244135.1 uncultured Actinocrispum sp.
TGTCGCGGCAGTCCGACAGCAGCACGTCGCCGCTCGTGGTGTTGCCCGACTGGTCGCGCGGAAACTCGTCGGCGACCGCTTTCCACGAGCCGATGTCGCTCCAGCCGAAGTCACCGGCGAACACCACGACCCGTGGCCGTTCGAACGGCTTGGGTGGGCACTGGCCCTGGCACGACGCCACCCACACGCCCAGCTCCTCGAGCCGGCCCAGTGATCCGGCGGGCTTGGTCAGCCGGTCCTGCCGGGCGAGGGCATCTCTCTTGGCGGACTCGTCAGGTGGCGACACGTACGGGAACACCCACAACCTCCGTTAACGCAACCGCATCGGGATACCGGCCACGAGCAGGAGGACCTCGTCACAGCGTTGCGCCAACGCGGCATTGAGAGCACCGAGCTCGTCCCGGAAGAGCCTGCCAGAGCGGGTGGCGGGCACAACCCCCAGGCCGACTTCCGAGCTCACCAGCACCACCCGGGCCTCGGTGGCGGCCACCGCCTCGACGAGTTTGGCGCCCTCCCGGCGGACCAGGTCGAGCCCCGCGCCCTCCCACGCCCCGGCGGCGTCCATCACCCCGGTGAGCCAGGTGGCGATGTCGTCGACGATGGCCGGGCCCTTGGCCACCCGGACCAGGTCGGCCAGCTCCCGGCTGGCCTCCACGGTCCGCCAGCAGTACGGGCGGCGGGCGATGTGGGCGTCGATCCGGGCCGTCCACTCCGAATCGCCTGGGTCGCGCCGGCCGGTGGCCAGGTACGTGACCTCCTCGTCGGCCGGCAACAACCCCTCGGCGTGCGCCGACTTGCCCGAGCGCGTCCCGCCCAGCACCAGTGTTCTGCGGCTCACATGTCCCTCACGTCGTCGGTGACATAGCCTCGGGCCAAAGTTACCCGGCCAGTGGAGTCACCGTGGACTATCGATGGCGCTGTCAGGACGCGCGCGGACGCGACATCCCCGGTGACGAGACTCACTTCGCCACCCAGACCGGCGCGGAGGACTGGCTCAGGGACGTCTGGCAGGACCTGCTCGGCTCGGGCGTCGACCGGGTGACCCTGCTGCACGGCGAGGCCGAGGTCTACGGCCCGATGTCGCTGCACCCCTCCCCGTGAGTGGCTGAAACAGGCTCAGCCACTCACGAGCGCGGGTTCACGGGGTCTGGGTGAGGCGGGGGTCGGTGGTGATGACGTCGGCCAGCACGGCGTCGATCTTGTCCATCAGGTCCTGCTCGAGGACGTGCCCCATGGCCTTCACGTTCTCGGTGACCTGCTCGGGCCGCGAGGCGCCGATGATCGCCGAGGCCACGTTCGGGTTCTGCAGCACCCACGCCACGGCCAGCTGGGCCAGCGTCAGCCCGGCCTCCTCGGCCAGCGGCCTGAGCTGCTGCACGCGCTCGAGCACGTCGTCACGCATCCACCGCGAGATCATGTTCTTCCCTGCCGCGTCGGTGGCCCGCGATCCCTCCGGCACCGGCTGGCCGGGCAGGTACTTCCCGCTCAGCACGCCCTGCGCGACGGGGGAGAAGACGAGCTGGCTCAGGCCCTCGCGCTCGGCGGCCGGGATCACCTGCGGCTCGATCACCCGCCAGAGCATCGAGTACTGAGGCTGGTTGGACACGAACGGCACGTTCAGCTCACGGGCCAGCGCCGCGCCCCGGGTGATCTGTTCGCCGGTCCACTCGGACACGCCGATGTAGAGCGCCTTGCCCTGCCGCACCAGGTCCGCGAACGCCAGCATGGTCTCCTCCAGCGGGACCGTGCGGTCGAACCGGTGCGCCTGGTAGAGGTCCAGGTAGTCGGTGCCCAGCCGCCTGAGCGACGCGTTGGCCGACTCCATGATGTGCTTGCGGCCCAGCCCGTGGTCGTTGGGACCCTTCGGCCCGGTCGGCCAGAAGACCTTGGTGAAGATCTCCAGGCTCTCCCGGCGCTCACCCTTCAGCGCCCGGCCGAGCACCGATTCCGCCGCGGTGTTGGCGTACACATCCGCGGTGTCGAACGTCGTGATCCCCGCGTCCAGCGCGGCCCGCACACACGCGTGCGCCTGCTCCTCCTCGACCTGCGATCCGTGAGTCAGCCAGTTGCCGTACGAGATCTCACTGACCGACAGCCCGCTACGCCCTAAGCGCCGAAACTTCATGCCGACAAACTTAGTGCCACGATTGTTCGCAATGCTAAGCAGATTCAGTGGCGGCAATCGGCAAGTGAATCTACTTGCCGCTACTTGCCGAAATGGCTACTGTTGCCGCTGGAGGTGAGTTGTGGCGTCGAGCAGCGGCGTGGAGCGCGCGAAACCGGACTGGCGCGATCCCGGGCTGGGCACTCGCGTGAGAGTCGCGCTCTGGCTGGCGGACGAGGTCGGCGAGGGGAACACGTTCACCAAGGTGCAGCTGTCGGACGCCATCCGCGCGCAGGAGGTGGACCGTCGCCTGCGGGATCTCCGGCCGGCCGGCTGGATCCTGGACAGCCCTCGGGAAGATCCCGCGTTGAAGCGGGGCGAGATGCGTCTGGCCAAGATCGGCGATCCCGTGTGGCAGTCCGAACACCGGGCATCCGGGCTGCGGATCCTGACAGCCGGCGCGCGCCGCGCCGTACTCGCCCGCGACGGGTACCGGTGTCACCGGTGCGGCGTCCGGGGCGGAGAGCCCTATCCCGACGACCCGTCGGTCACCGCGGTGCTCGTGGTCAACCATGTCGACGCGGCAAGGCGTCAGGATTGGCACGATGTGAGCTCGCTGGTCACCGAGTGCACCCGGTGCAGTGCCGGCGACCGGCAGGCGGGAGATCCCGGCACTCGCTCACTGGACAGCGTCTGGGCCGAGGTGTCCGCCCTGTCCGGCGAGGACCAGGCGCGGGTGCTCGCGTGGCTGGTGAAGGGGCGTCGCGAGCTGACACCCGCGGAGAAGGCGTTCGTCAGTGTCTGGCGGCTTGCTTCCGGGCAGCGGGACGAGTTGCTGTCGCGTCTTGCGGACGAGGTCGGGTCGTGACCAAGCCGGCCACACCGAAGCGCGTGCCGGACACCGTTCTCACGACCATCAACCGGACGTTGGACGACGACGACTGCAACCGTCGTGCCATCGCGCTGATCGAGGCGGTGCTCTGGCCGATCGTGCTGTTGATCGCGATCGTGGTGGTGGCGATCGCTGGTATGTCGCCGCTTGCCGGAGTGGCTGGGCTGGGCGCGGTGGCGGTCAGCGTTTGGCGATTGCTGCGGAGAACAAGAGTGCGCCGGAACACACGCCCGAACCGGCGTTGAGCCTCACCGGCCGGCGAGGATCGCGGCGGCGGCGAGGACCTGGTGGCCGAGGGACTCGTCGCCCCGGATGGTGACGTCGGCGTTCGCCGGCGAAAGGCGGTCGCCCATCAGCCGGCAGAACGCGAGCACGTCGAGCTCCAGCTCGGCGGCCGGGTCCGAGGAGCCGGGAACGAGCCAGGAACCGCCGCCCTCCCCGGTGAGCACGAGCCGCAGCGACCGTCCATTGAGGACGACTCCGCCCCGGGCCGCCGCCGACGGCAGGATGCGCGCACCGAGGTCGGCGATGCGGTGGATGTG
>CBIMJO010001305.1:0-3535 GCA_966244135.1 uncultured Actinocrispum sp.
ATCGGTCGAGGCGCTGCTCGCCGACCTCGCCGTCGACGTGATGGCACCGCGCCGGCGCGCGCGGATCGCGACGGGCGCGGTCCTCAGCCACGGTGCCGCCGTGGTCGGCGGATTCGCGCTGTCATCCAGCGCATCGTCGACCCCGGCGGCACCCGCGCCGGAGATCAATGTTCGTCGGGTGAACGCGGCGTGGTCAGACATGGAGGCTCCTTGCAGGGCGGAGGTCTGCCTCCCACCGTCGAACCCGATGACAACGTCGTCAACCCCAAACATCGGATCTGTCCGGTGTTGTCATGAGACGGTCAGAACGACGGTTCGGCGGCGGTGGACATCACGCGACTCGGTGCAGGAGGATGAAGTCGCCGCGCTGGTCGACGGTCTGGTAGCCGGATGTGGTGAGCTGGTTGAGTTTTTCGGTGACCCAGTCGGGGGACACCGGCCAGGTGTAGCCGCGGTCGGCGATGATCCACTCGGGGGTGAGGACCCGGCCTTTGATGCTGGGGAACAGTTGCACTGTGCAACGGTTGGTGAGGTGGGGGGCAAGGTCGTTGGTGGCCGCGACCGTGACACCGTCGGGGATCTTGTCCATCAGCTGCTGGGCGGCGGTGGCGCGGGGGCTGGGTTGCCAGGTGGACGCTTTGGTCAGTTTGGCGAGCGGTTCACCGGTGAAGCCCGCGATCACCATCACGGCGCTGATGCCGATCACCGCCTTGCGGAGACGGAGGAACGCGGGGGCGGGGAGGATCCGGCGCCCTGCACCCAGCCCGTCGAGCATCGCGAGATACATGATCGGCATCAGGACCGCGCTGTAGTGGAAGCCGATGATCCAGTACGAGGAGTTCGTGGACATGAAGCGCCACAACAGGGTCGGGATCGCTAGCAACGCTAGCGGCGAGAACAGCGCTAGGAATGCTGTGGGGACAAGCAAAGCCGAGAGGGTGAACAGCTTCTCCTGGGGTGCCACCAAACGTTCCGGGCCGTCCAACAGGATCTGCCACCACGGCTCGTCCTTGCCCAGCTCATTGGCGAAGTCGAACGACCCGGTCGGATTGAACGAGGGGATGATCACCACCAGGATCAACAGGAAGCTCACGATCCCCGTGGCCACCACCCAGGCGCCGAGACGGCGCTGTCCTTTGAGGACCAGGTAGGCACCCAGCACCGCGAACGTCAGCGGCAGGTCCTCCTTGACCAGGATGATCGGCGCCGCCCAGGCCACAGCCGCGGTCCATCGCCGGCGGAGCAGGTTCTCCATGGCGAACGCCAGCAGCGGCACGGCGAACACGACCTCGTGGAAGTCGAAGTCCACAGTGGTCTGAATGCCCCACGACAGTCCATACGCGACACCCACGGCGGCGGCCAGCCCGCTGCCGAACCGCTCCTGCGCGATCCGCACGACCGGCACCGCCGAGACCCCGAGCAACACCGCCTGCGCGACCAGCAGCGTGATCGGGCCCGGGAACAGCCGGTAGAACGGCGCGAGGGTGATCAGGATCGGGTGGAAATGGTCCCCCAGCAGCACATATCCGGGGCCCTTCAGGTCCGAGACCGGCGCCCGGAGCTCGCTGTACGCGCGCACCGCCTGCTCGAAGATGCCCAGGTCGTAGCCGGTTGTGCCAAGGTGGAGGTGGTTGGTGACCGACAGCAGCGCGTACAACACCGTCAGGGCACCGGCCACCAGCCACGGCAACGGGCGCCATAGCCGTGTCGGAACAGGAGTGGGAAGGGTCAGCACCCGGCCAGCCTCGGCAGCCGAGGCTGAACCCGGGCTGAAGACAGCTGAAGACGTCTTCAGCATGACGATCACGCTGTGGCACGCTGGAGGGTGATGCGAGTACTGGTTGTCGAGGACGAACGCCGGCTGGCGGCGGCGCTGAAGCGCGGCCTTGAGGCGAACGCGTTCACCGTCGACATCGTCCACAACGGATCGGACGCGTTGTGGATGGCCGCCCAGCGCCCGTACTCGGCGATCGTGCTGGACATCATGCTGCCCGGGCTGAACGGCTACAAGGTGTGCGCCGAGCTGCGCCGCGGCGGGGTGAGCACACCGATCCTGATGCTGACCGCCAAGGACGGCGAGTACGACGAGGCCGAGGGCCTGGACACCGGCGCCGACGACTACATGACCAAGCCGTTCTCCTACGTCGTGCTGGTCGCGCGGCTGCGGGCGTTGCTCCGGCGCGGGCACGCGGCGCCCGCGCTGCTGAAGGTCGACGATCTCGTGCTCGATCCGGGATCGGGCACGTGCAAACGCGGTGAGCAGGAGATCACGTTGACCGCGCGGGAGTTCGCGGTGCTGGAGTGCCTGGTGCGGCGGCCGAACATGGTGCTGAGCAAGTTCGAGATCCTGCAACAGGTGTGGGACGAGCACTACGACGGCGACGTGAACGTGGTCGAGGTGCACGTGAGCGCGCTGCGCAAGAAGATCGACCAGCCGTTCGGCATGCGCAGCCTGGAGACCGTGCGCGGCATGGGATACCGGGTGGTGGGCCGTGCTGAGTAGCTGGTGGCGCCGGTGGCCGGTCGGCCTGAAATCCGCGGTCGCGGCCGGGCTGATCGCGGGATTGCTGTTCACCGCCGGGGCGTTGTGGCTGCGGTCCACGATCGCGGAGATCGACCGCGAACGCATCGCCGCCCGGGTCGCCGGTGGCGAGGCCGTACTGGCCGCGCTGAAGGACACCGTCCTCAGTGGACGGCCGCTGCCCGCGATGGACATTCCCTACGAGATCATCGGCACCAACGGCTCGTTCCTGCCCTCGAACAACGCCGACCTGCGCGCGGTCGAGGAGGCCCAAGGCCCGATCACGCCCGCGCCGGTGCTGTCCGACCCGGCAGGCACCCAGGTACTCACCTCTCAGGGCCTGGAGTACTTCGACGACCTGTTCGGCATCAACCTGCAGCCGTGGACGATCGTCGCCGAGACGATCACCACCCCGCCGGACCTGGTGGACCGGCTCGGCCCTCGCATGCGGATCGACGTCGCGGTGACCCGGCCGGACGAGCATCCCCTGCCTGAACTGGACCGGATCCTGTGGCCGGGTGTACCGGCCGCGGCGCTGCTCGTCGGCCTGGTGGCCTGGCTGTCCGCGGCGCACGCGTTGCGTCCGGTCGAGCGGATGCGCCGGCAGGCCAGGGAGATCAGTGCCACCGCGCTGCACCGGCGGATCACGTTGCCCGGCAAGTG
The DNA here is from genome assembly GCA_966244135.1 of uncultured Actinocrispum sp. Classification (GTDB taxonomy): domain Bacteria; phylum Actinomycetota; class Actinomycetes; order Mycobacteriales; family Pseudonocardiaceae; genus Kibdelosporangium. Next base: position 3,185 of record CBIMJO010001305.1, read on the forward strand.
GTTCCGCGGCTGGTCGATCGGGATGCGGGCGGCCGTCGCGGCGGGATTGATCGCGGCGGTGCCGTTCGTCGTGGGCGCGGTCTGGATGCGGCACACCCTCGACGTGATCAACACCGCCCGGATGATGTCCAACGGCGAAGCCGCCGACGCGGCCCTGGATGCGCTCAAAGTCCTTGTCCCGCAGGGCAAGACCATTCCCGCCGCGGAGGCGTACCGGTTCAGCGCCGGACGGCCGCTGGAGCACGCCGCTCATCCTCGGCACCGCGGTCGCGGCGATCGGGACGAGCATCAACGCGATCTTCATGACCTTCACGCGCTTCCTGTTCGCGATGGGGCGCGACGGCGTACTCC
>CBIMJO010001306.1:0-3532 GCA_966244135.1 uncultured Actinocrispum sp.
GTCGCGGCCCGCGCGCGCAATGACCTGGTCGGCAAGACGGTGGTGGGTGCGACCGTGCGGTGGAAGCCGAACGACAGCACGGTGCTCGAGGTCCAGACCGGGAGCGTGGCCAGGCCCAAGGAGCTGGCCGTGCAGATCGCGGGGACGGTGGTCCCGGACGGGGTTGCCACGCTGACGCCGCCGCTGCGTTTCGGCCCGTTGCCGGCCAAGCTGGGCCGGATCGAGACGGTCATCATGCGGCCGCCCTCCGGCGGTGTGGCCGTCTGGGTGGAGGTCCGCAACTCCTCGTCGTCCTCGGTGGTCACCGCGGAGGTGGTCACCGATCCGAAGTCGATCGAGCAGTCCCCGCCGGCCGGCCCCAACGGCGTCCCGTCCCCGTCGGTGGCGGTCCCGCAGCCCGATGGCCGCAGGCTGTACCTGGCCTCCGGCGGGCCGGACGGGCCGAACACGGCCGAGCTCACCGAGTACAGCCGCGCGGTCAAGGTCCTGCCGCCGGTCGACCTGTCCTGGCTGGCGCCGTAGTGGCAAGGGTTTTGGCAAGGCGGGGCTGACAGGCTGACGACCGGCCCGGTCCGCCACCCACCCCCCGTGCGGACCGGGCCCCGGGCCGAATGTCTGGGATCCCAGACACAACCGCGTCCCGCCGGGTCGTGCGGGCGGGCGCGAAGGGGTGTGATACCCCAATGGCCGAGGTAGCGCTGGGTCCCACCCCGATCAGCCGGGCGGATGTCGTCGCGGTCGCCCGCGACGGTGCGGGTGTGCGGCTCACTGATGAAGCAATCGACGCGGTGGCCAGGTCGCGCGAGCACGTGGAGCGGCTGGCCGAACGCCCGGAACCGACGTACGGGGTGTCCACCGGGTTCGGTGCGCTCGCGGTCCGGCACATCCCGCCGGACCGGCGGACCGCGCTGCAGCACGCGGTGGTCCGGTCGCACGCGGCCGGCGCGGGCCCGGAGGTCGAGCCCGAGGTGGTCCGCGGCCTGATGCTGCTGCGGTTGCGCACGCTCGCGATGGGCCGCAGCGGGGTCAAAGTGTCCACTGTGGAGGCTATGGCCGGCATGATCAACGCCGGGATCGTCCCGGTGGTGCACGAGTACGGCTCGCTCGGGTGCTCCGGCGACCTCGCCCCGCTGTCCGCCGTCGCGCTCGCGCTGACCGGTGAAGGGTTCGCCCGGGTCAAGGGTGAGCTGAAGCCCGCGGCCGACGCGCTCAAGGACGCCGGCATCACGCCGGTGCGGCTGGCCGAGAAGGAAGGCCTGGCGCTGATCAACGGCACCGACGGCATGCTCGGGATGCTCGTCATGGCCATCGCCGACCTGCGGAAACTGATGGCGATCGCCGACCTGACCGCGGCGATGAGCGTCGAGGCCCTGCTGGGCACCGATCGGGTCTTCGCCGCGGACCTGCACGCGCTGCGCCCGCACCCGGGCCAGAGTGAGTCCGCCGCGCGGATGGCCCGGATCCTCAGCGACTCCGAGATCGTGGCCAGCCACCGCGGCCCGGACTGCACCCGCGTGCAGGACGCGTACTCGCTGCGCTGCTCGCCGCAGGTGCACGGGGCCGCACTGGACACGTTGACCCACGCCGAACTCGTCGCCGACCGGGAACTGGCGTCCGCAGTGGACAATCCGGTCGTTCTCGACGACGGACGCGTTGAGTCCAACGGGAACTTCCACGGCGCGCCGATCGCCTACGTGCTGGACTTCCTGGCCATCCCGGTCGCCGACGTGGCCAGCATGGCCGAGCGGCGGACCGACCGGATGCTCGACGTGGCCCGTTCGCACGGCCTGCCCGCGTTCCTCGCCGACGACCCGGGTGTCGACTCGGGACACATGATCGCCCACTACACGCAGGCCGCGGTGGTCGCCGAGATGAAGCGGCTGGCCGTACCCGCGTCGGTGGACTCGATCCCGACCAGTGCCATGCAGGAGGACCACGTCTCGATGGGCTGGGCCGCCGCCCGCAAGCTGCGCAAGTCCGTCGACGGCCTGACCACCGTGCTGGCCATCGAACTGCTCACCGCGGCGCGTGCGATCGACCTGCGCGCCCCGCTCAAGCCGTCGACCGCCACCGGGCGAGCGGTCGATGCTCTGCGCACCCGCGTTCCCGGGCCCGGCCCGGACCGCTACCTGGCTCCCGATATCGCCGCCGCCGAAGACCTCATCCGCACTGGAGGGATCAAGTGACCATCCGCGCCGCCACCGGCACGACGCTGACCGCGCGCAGCTGGGCCACCGAGGCACCGCTGCGCATGCTGCACAACAACCTCGACCCGGACGTCGCCGAGCGCCCCGAGGACCTCGTGGTCTACGGCGGCACCGGCAAGGCCGCCCGGGACTGGAAGAGCTTCCACGCGATCAGCCGTGAGCTGACCGAGCTCAAGCAAGACGAGACCCTGCTGGTCCAGTCCGGCCGCCCGGTCGGCGTGCTGCGGACGCACGAGTGGGCGCCCCGGGTGCTCATCGCCAACTCCAACCTGGTGCCCGACTGGGCGAGCTGGCCGGAGTTCCGCCGCCTGGAGGCCGCCGGGCTGACCATGTACGGCCAGATGACCGCGGGCTCGTGGATCTACATCGGCACCCAGGGCATCCTGCAGGGCACGTACGAGACGTTCGCCGCGATCGCGAACAAGCGGTTCGGCGGGACCCTGCGCGGAACGCTGACGGTGACCGCGGGTCTCGGCGGGATGGGCGGCGCGCAACCGCTTGCGGTGACCATGAACGACGGTGTCTGCCTGGTCATCGAGGTCGACCCGCACCGCGCCCAGCGCCGGCTGGAGACCCGCTACCTGGACGAGGTCGCGTCCGATGTGGACCGTGCGGTCGAACGGGTCGAGCGGGCCAAGCGGGAGAAGCGGCCGCTGTCGGTCGCGGTGGTGGGCAATGCCGCCGAGATACTGCCCGAGCTGCTGCGCCGCGGGGTCGAGGTGGACATCGTCACCGACCAGACCTCCGCCCATGATCCGCTGATGTACCTGCCCAAGGGCGTGGCCCTGGAGGACTGGGCGGACTACGCGGCCAAGAAGCCGGACGAGTTCACCGACCGGTCGCGCGACTCGATGGCCGAGCACGTCGACGCCATGCTGGGCTTCCTGGACAAGGGCGCCGAGGTGTTCGACTACGGCAACTCGCTGCGCGGCGAGGCGAAGCTCGGCGGCTGCGAGCGCGCCTTCGACTTCCCCGGGTTCGTGCCCGCCTACATCCGGCCGCTGTTCTGCGAGGGCAAGGGCCCGTTCCGGTGGGCGGCGCTGTCCGGCGACCCGGCCGACATCGCGGCCACCGACCGGGCCATCCTCGAGCTGTTCCCGGAGAACTCCTCGCTGGCCCGGTGGATCACCATGGCTCAGGAACGCGTTGCCTTCCAAGGGCTTCCGGCCCGGATCTGCTGGCTGGGGTACGGCGAGCGGCACCTGGCCGGCCTGCGGTTCAACGAGATGGTGGCCAGCGGCGAGCTGAAGGCCCCGGTGGTCATCGGCCGCGACCACCTCGACTGCGGCTCGGTCGCCTCGCCCTACCGGGAGACCGAGGGGATG
>CBIMJO010001307.1:0-3529 GCA_966244135.1 uncultured Actinocrispum sp.
CGGCGTCGTCGGCGGTGCCGAGGCGGTCCGCATCCCGTTCCCGGCCGGGAGCGGGCAACAGGTAGCCGGCGCCGCCGTTGGCGCCCGGGACGACCTTGTCGCCGGTGATCAGAGTGACCGCGTCCATGGGGTTCACCATGGCGTCGAACGGTTGCGACGCAGCCTGTGCGGCCGCCGGAAGCCCGGTCAGTGCCAGGAAAGCCGCGAGAAAGATGCCACCACGCCGTCGGCGCACGGGTACCTCCAGGTGAGCAGGGTTCGGCGGAACTTCGCTTGGCGGCGCTGGTGATCCACAATAGTGTCCCGCTCAGCGCGCACAACCTTGCGCGCGTCCGTGAGAGCGCTACCATCACGACTTGATCCACGTCGCGCACAAAGCGCGCCGCCGCCAGGTGGAGCCGGTGCCGCATGTGCCCGCCCCCTGCAACCGCGGGCCCACGGCCGACGTGAAGGAGAAGCTGTGCTCTCACGGCCATTCCGGCTAGTCGTGCTGGCCGGCCTCGCCGGGGCTTTGCTCACCCCTGCAGCCCAAGCCGATGTCGCCATATCCGCCGCCCCCGACCTCGGTCCGAACGTCCGGATCTTCACCCCGCAGACCCCGGCGCCGACCATCCAGCAACAGGTGAACAGCACCTTCAGCCAGCAGGAACGCAACCAGTTCGGCCAGCAGCGGATGGCGTTCCTGTTCACGCCGGGCAGCTACAACGTCAACGTGAACGTCGGCTACTACACCCAGGTCCTGGGCCTGGGGCTGTCGCCGGACAACACCACCATCAACGGCTCGGTGCACGCCGAGGCGGACTGGATGGGCGGCAACGCCACGCTGAACTTCTGGCGCGGCGCGGAGAACCTCGCCGTGGCCCCGAACGGCGGCAACGACCGGTGGGCGGTCTCGCAGGCCGCGCCGTACCGGCGGATGCACCTGAAGGGCAACCTGGCGCTGGACGACGGCGGCTGGTCCAGCGGCGGGTTCATCTCGGACAGCAAGATCGACGGCCAGATCCGGTCCGGCTCGCAGCAGCAGTGGTACACGCGCGACTCGCAGATCGGCAGCTGGGCCGGGTCCAACTGGAACATGGTGTTCACCGGGGTGGCCGGTTCGCCGGGCAACACCTTCCCGAACCCGCCGTACACCGTCGTCGCGAACACGCCTGTGGTGCGGGACAAGCCTTTCCTGTACGTCGACGGCGCCGGCAACTGGAACGTCTTCGTACCTGCCCTGCGCACCAACGCCCGCGGCACGACGTGGCAGAACGGCGCGCCCGCCGGGCAGTCGCTGCCGATCTCGCAGTTCTTCATCGTCAAGCCGGGAACGACGGCGGCGGCGATCAACGCGGCTCTGGCCGCCGGGCAGAACCTTCTGGTGACGCCGGGTGTGTACCACCTCAACCAGACCATCAACATCACCCGCGCCAACACCGTCGTGCTGGGCCTGGGCCTGGCGACGTTCATCCCGGACAACGGGATCACCGCCCTGTCGGTGTCCGATGTGGATGGTGTGAAGATCGCCGGTGTGCTCATCGACGCGGGCCCCACCAACTCCCAGACGCTGGTCCAGGTGGGCCCCAACGGTTCCAGCGCGAACCACGCGGCCAACCCGACCTCGCTCAGTGACCTGTTCGTCCGGGTCGGCGGCGCGGGCGTCGGCAAGGCCACCACCAGCGTCGTGATCAACAGCAGCAACGTGATCCTCGACCACGCCTGGATCTGGCGCGCCGACCACGGTTCCGGCGTCGGCTGGACCACCAACACCGCCGACGTCGGCCTGCAGGTCAACGGCAACAACGTGACCGCGTACGGCCTGTTCGTCGAGCACTACCAGAAGTACCAGACGCTCTGGAACGGCAACGGCGGCCGGACCTACTTCTACCAGAACGAAATGCCCTACGACCCGCCGAGCCAGGCGGCGTACATGAACGGCTCGACCCGCGGCTACGCGGCCTACAAGGTGGGCAACAACGTGACCTCACACGAAGCCTGGGGCCTCGGCAGCTACTGCAACTTCAGCACCAACCGAAGCGTGGTCTCCGACCGCGCCTTCGAGGTCCCGGTCAACGCGGGCGTCCGCTTCCACAGCCTGGTCACCGTCTCCCTGGGTGGCGCGGGCACGATCGCCCGCGTCATCAACAACACGGGCGACACCGCCAACGGCTCCCACACCGTCTCCAAGGTCACCACCTTCCCCTAACCCCAACCCGTGTCTCACGTTCCCCCGGGGCGTGTCTCACGTTCGTCCGTGGGGTGTTCCACGTTCGCCCGGGCCCGCCGTCGCCGGCGGCTCGGGCGTTCCCACGGCACCGCGACGGCGGGGTCGATCACCACCGTCTTCCACTGCACGTTGTACGTGAGCCAGCCGGTCGTGGTCTCGGCGTCCGGCGACAGGGCTTCCCAGTCGATCTCGGCCCGGGACCTGACCCCGCGACCGACGAGCAACGTGAACTGCCACGCAGTGTCCATGCCGGGCCGGCCGTTGATCCACGCCCGTCCCCGGATACAGGGCAGCGGGCTGTCCAGGTCGTATGCCTCGGGGACGAGGCCGTCGCACCAGAGTCCTTGGCGACGGGCGTCCTCGTACTTGAACAGCTCAGTCCCCACCACCCACTCGAGCCTGATCCAGAAGATCTCTTCGTCGAAGACGCTCTCCTCTCACCGTCGCGGCGAGAGGTTAGGGCGGGACGCTGTCCGTGTCGAGGGGATTAGGGGCCGTTGTGGCCGGGCAGCCAGCTTTCCGGGAGGCCGCTCTCGGTCAGGACGTGCTGCCAGTCCTGGAACCCGGGCGGGGCGTCCGGGGACCACGGCCAGTGGCCCTGCGGGGTCGGCACGATCAACTGGATGGCGGGGAAGTCGCCCTTGCGGTACAGCACGAAGGCGCTGCCGAAGTACTCCAGGTAGTGGCCCCTGGCCACGCGTTCGACGGTGACCGGGACGCCTTCGAAGAAGTTCTCGTAGACGTGCCCGGGCAGGAACCGCTCGCCGGACCGGGCGCGGTCCAGGTACAGGTTGATCAGGATGTTGCCCATGCCCTCGGGCAGGCCAAGGACCACCGCCTCGGAGACGCCGAACCGCCGCCACGCACCCACTGAGAACGTGTAGCCCGCGCCCTCCTCGTCCGGCGGGACGTCGATCACCACGGCGCCGGTGGTCTCGACCTCACGCAGGATCCAGTCGCGATAGCGCTGCTCATCGGGGTTCAGTGGGGCGGCTGTCACGGACGTCATTGTGCCGGGTCACCCGTCCGGGGAGTAACCCGCCTGAGTGTGCCGTAGCCGTGCAGCAGGTAGCCCAGCGCGAGCAGGGCGGCCATGAACCCGATGATCACCAAGGGAAAACTGCTCCGGCCGGGGTTCAGGAACTTCCCGTACAGGGTCAGGTCCGCGGCCACGTAGTAGATCAGGTACACCAACGGGAGCCCCAACCAGGTGATGGGATACCACCACTTGGTGACGGCCCGTCCCACCACCAGGAAGTCCGCCAGCACCAGCAGGGGCGTGACGAGGTGCTCGAGCAGCGAGTCCGGCCGGCCGAGGGT
>CBIMJO010001308.1:0-3527 GCA_966244135.1 uncultured Actinocrispum sp.
GGGCAGGGCCCTGGCCCTGCCCGCGTTTCCCGGCCCTTGCGCCGCAGGGGTCCCCGCACAAAATCGAACCGGCCCCAACCACCCACTAGGCGCCGCCCCAACCACAGACGGCGCCGCCCCAACCCGGCTACTTCACAGTGACCGAGTACCGCCGCTCCTCAGCAGGCGCGTTCTCCCACTCACGCGCAAGTTCCAGCACCACCGAAGCCCGCCCAGCCGCCACAGCGCGAAGCGTGAGCACACGCTGGGAAGCCGCGCCAATAGCGTGGGTCTGCGGCGTCACCCGGTCGTCTGCCAGTTCCAGCGGGGCGCCGGTGTCCTTGACCGACCAGACGTAGCCGGTGGTGCCGTTCTCGGGGAGGCGGATGACCAGCTCGTCCCCGACGCCGACCTCGATGGATGTGCGGTCGGCCATCTCGATTTCGGCCATGGGCCGATGCTAATCCCGTGACGGCCGGCGCGCCGAGGGCTTGACGTTTCGCGGCCGGTCGCCCAGAGTCTCATTCAGGAGAGCGCTCTCCCGGACAAGTTTCCCCAGCCGCCACCGGTCCCTGCCGACCATCCCGATGGCGGTGTGAGTCGCGCTCGCCCAGGAGACTTCATGCCACACACGTCCCCCATGCCCCGCCGCCGCGGCTGGGCCCTGCTGATCGTGGCCCTGCTCGCCTGCTACCTGGCCGGCGTCCCGACCGCCCAGGCCGCGAGCACCCTGATCTCCCAAGGAAAACTCACCACTGCCTCGTCCGCCGAGAACGACGGCACCCCCGCGACCGCCGCCACCGACGGCAACCCGGGCACCCGCTGGTCCAGCCAGTTCGCCGATCCCCAGTGGCTGCAGGTGGATCTCGGCGGCCCGGCCACCATCGACAAGGTCGTCCTCAGCTGGGAGACGGCCGCCGCCAAGGCGTACCGGATCGAGACCTCGGACAACACCAACGACTGGACGCCGATCTACCAGACCGCCAGCAGCCCGGGCGGCACCGAGACCCTCAACATCACCGGATCGGGTCGCTACATCCGGATGTTCGGCACGGCCCGGGCCACCGCCTGGGGCTACTCGCTGTGGGAGTTCCAGGTCTACGGCACGGCCGGCACCAGCGGCCCGCCCGGAAACGTCATCTCCCAGTTCAAACAAGTCACCGGATCGAGCTACGAAGGTGGCAACGCCCCGGCAGCGGCGCTCGACGGCCGCACGACCACGAGGTGGTCCAGCCAGTTCAGCGACCAGCAGTGGCTGCGCGTCGACCTCGGCGGCAACGCCACGATCAGCAAGGTCGTCCTGAACTGGGAAGCCGCGTACGCCAAGGCTTACCGCATCGAGGTGTCCAACGACGACAACAACTGGCAGCAGATCTACCAGACGGCCGCGGGTGCGGGCGGAACCGAGACGCTGAACATCACCGGATCGGGTCGTTACATCCGGTTCTTCGGTACCCAGCGGGCAACCGGATACGGCTACTCGCTGTGGGAGTTCCAGGTCTTCGGCACCGTCGACACCGCCGCGACCACTCCTCCGCTGCTGTCCGGTCCCACCAAGGCCCCGGGCAACCTCAACAAGTTCGCGCTGACCGCCCCGGCGGACAACGCGATGATCACCAACACCCGCCGGCCCGCCTTCTCGTGGGCGTCCACCGGTGCCGCCCGCTACCAGGTGTGGCTCAACATCAGCCGGACGGACTACGACTTCACCCAATCCGGCAATCTCATCGACCTCTACACCAAGGTCGCCGAGACGACGGCCACGACATACACCCCAACGTGGGACATCTCCGACCGCTGGACCTACAAGTGGTTCATTGTGGACAGTGCGGGCAACGGCTCGAACATCCGCACCTTCAGCCTGTACCTGCCGAACGTCACCACCGTGAACGACGGCGTGCGGGTCATCAACGGCAGCCGTGACCTGACCAAGAACGGCGCGATCGAGCCGTACGAGGACTGGCACCAGCCGATCGAGACCCGCGTGACCGATCTCCTCAACCGGATGACGATCGAGGAGAAGGCCTACCAGATGTTCTACAACGCCCAGGTGTTCCCGCAGTCCGGGTGGCACTTCGGCCCGGCGGAGGCAGGGGACCTGAACACCATCCTGCTGGCCTCCTCCGGCACCCGGTTGGGTATTCCTTTCATCTCAGCGGGCGACACCATCCACGGCTACAAGACGACCTACCCCACGCAGAGTGCGCTCGCCGCGGGCAAGGACTACCCACTCGACTACAAACTCGGTGACATGCAACGCCGCGAACAGCTCGAAGTGGGCACGCGCGGTGTGCTCGGCCCGCTCGCCGAGGTGGGCACGAAGGTGCTCTACCCGCGCATCCAGGAAGGCAACGGCGAGAACGCGGACGTCGCCGCGGCCCAGGTCCGCGCGCTGGTGTCGGGCCTGCAGGGCGGTCCCGAACTCAACCCGTCGTCGGTGCTGGCCACGGTCAAGCACTGGCCGGGTGAGGGCGCGGGCGGAGAGGCCCTGATCGTGTACGACGCGGTCACGATCAAGTACCACATGATCCCGTTCCGGGCCGCGATGGAGGCCGGCGCGGTCAACATCATGCCCGGCTACGCGGGCAGTTCCTTGCTCGATCCGGGTGGCCCGGGCGCCGGTGACAGCGCCAAGATCCTGGCCTACCTGCGGCAGAACATGGGCTACACCGGCCTGATCACCACCGACTGGCTGCCGTCCGGGTCGTGGATCGGCGCGGCCAACGCCGGGTCGGACGTGATGGGCGGGGCCGACCCGGGTGCCGCCGGGTTCTCCATCGCGAGCTTCACCCAGAACGTGGCCGCGGCGCGGATCAACGACGCCGTCCGCCGGGTGCTGCGGCTGAAGTTCCAGTTAGGACTGTTCGAGAACCCGTACGGTGATCCGGTGAACGGACCGTACCGGTTCCACCAGCCCGCGTACACCGCCCTGGTGAACCAGGCGGAACGGGAGTCCATCACGGTGCTGAAGAACAACGGTGTGCTGCCGATGCGGCTCAACGCCGGCGACAACATCGTGGTGACCGGTCCACGGGCGACCGACCCGCTGGCCTGCTGCATCTGGACCAGCTACTTCCACCAGGAGTACGGTTCACTGTCCATAATGGACGCCATCAAGGCCAGGGCCGCCCAGTCCGGTGTGAACGTGTACCAGGACAACGGTCCCGCGCCGAAACTCGCCGTCGTCGCGGTCGGCGAGGGCTCCTACACCCACGCCACGAACTGGGTCAAGGAGCAACCGTACCTGCCCGCGGACCAGCTCGCGCTGATCCAGAACTTCCAGCGGCAGGGCATTCCCGTTGTCGTGCTCCTGGTGATGCCCCGGCCGTACGTCATCACCGAATGGAATGACCAGGCCGGCGCGATCGTGGTGACCTACCGCGGTGGCGAGGAGATGGGCCCGGCCGCGGCCGGCCTGCTGTTCGGCGACTACACCGCGCGCGGTCGGCTGCCGTGGCAGTTACCGCGCAGCCTCAACGATGTCCTTCGACCGGGTGGTACCGACATCCCAGCGGACGCGACGGAAAATTGGGACCTGCCATACGATC
>CBIMJO010001309.1:0-3525 GCA_966244135.1 uncultured Actinocrispum sp.
CCCGGAAGAAGGTCACCACGAGGAACACCGTCGCCACCCCGCCGATGGCGATCGCCAGCCTGCCCAGCATGATCACGATCAGGCCGGTCGTGGCGGTGCCGATCATGATGAGCAGCGTCGGCGCCACCAACGAGTCATAGCGCAGACCGACCTCGACGGGCAGCACGTCGAAGCGTCCGTAGAAGGTCTCCACCACCACACGGCCGAGGACGTAGGCGAGCGGCCCGGACAACGCTGTCACCCACGCCAGCATCGTCCAGCGGGAGATCGCCTCCGGCTCGGTCGAGTCGGTCATGACCGCTCACACCTCGCCGTCGCGCTCACCACGTTCTGCGTCGGCACCCGGAACGCCTGCCCCTTGCGCAGGAAAACCGTGATGCCATAGGCGTTTCCGAGCCGGTGCACACAGTCGCCGGCTGGCAGGCCCGGTGGCAGGTTCTGGCCTTCGACGGCCCAGACCCGGACCGTCGGCGCCCACAGCGCCGCGACCTGGATGTTGAGCAGGCTGGGTGTGGCCGGTTCGTCCTGCTCCACGTTGAGTTTGACCTCGTCGGCGGTCCCGTAGGCCATGATCAGCAGTCCGAGAAGGACGAAGCCGGTCACGGCGAGCACCCATCGCCGCGACCGGGGCCGCGGCGTCGGAACCCATTCCGATGTGCCGGCCCCGATGGCGCCCAGCACCGCGCCGTCGATCAGCAAACCGCTCCAACCGGAGAACCAGGCACCGAGCAGCGCGCCGATCACCGTGAACAACGGCACACGCACGGCCGGGTGGCGGACCTGCCGCCAGATCCCGTCCACCAGGAAGATCCCGGTCGCCACCAGGATGCTGGTGATGCCCGAGGCGAGCAGGAGGTCGACCGTGGTCAGCCCGACCTCCTCCGGGGTCACCCCGAACGAGCCGTAGAACCATTGCGCGGCAAGCCAGGAAGCGCCGTACAGGGTCGCCACGATGACGCCGAGCAACACCTGGCCGTCCCGGAGCACCTGGCGCACTTCGTCCTTCGTGACGCCGAACCCCGGGTTGGACCGTGTGAAGGTCGTGGTGACCCCGTCGCCCAGTGCCGATATGGCTCGTCTCAGCTGGTTGCGGGTACCGCGCCGAATGTCCACTGTGGTCGGCTGGCTCGCCTTGCCGGGTAGGCCGGTGACGGCCTCCCAGGCACGCGGTCCCAGCCGGAGCCACAGATCCAGTGCCCCCACGGTCAAGGCGCCGGCCAGGAGATGCAGCACCAGCCGGTCGGTCGTGGGTTCGTCGGTGTACACCAGGTAGCCGACACCCGCGCCGATGATCATGCCCGGCCACAGCCGCGGCCAGGTCAGCAGCACTCCGACCGCGCCGGCCACGAACACCAACGTGCCGTCCTTGGGCTGCAGCGAATCTGGCAGGAAGAACGTCGCCGCGGCGGCTGTCAGGCCCGCCAGGATGGTCAGCCATACCCGCGGCCGGACTCCTCGTGCCGCCAGGATCCACCTGCGGAGCCGGTCCATTCACCCCTCGCCCACGTCGGATGTCGAGACGAACCACAGGTGGATCGAGGGGACCACGCGGACCGTTACCGCCGGCCGGCAGATCGGGGCCGGAGATCCCATCGGCCCACGATCGGCGCACTGACAAAGCGAAACCAGACATCTGGGTGTGTTTTTCCTACGCTGCTGTCATCCCGTAACCAAGATGCCCGGCTCGCCGACAGTGTGGTGCTGCGACAGTGTCACGGGAAGGGCCGGCGGGTGGGCAGCTTGATCGAGCGCGAGTCGGAGATCCATACCCTGAAGAGGTCGCTGACGCGGCTGCGAACGGGCCGAGGTGGTCTGGTCGTCTTGGACGCGGGCGCCGGACTGGGCAAGACGGCCCTGCTCCGGCAAGCCCGCGATCTCGCGATGGCCGACGGCTTCGGGGTGTTGTCCGCGCGCGGCGCTGAGCTGGAACGGGAGTTCACGTTCGGTGTCGTGCGGCAGCTTCTCGAACCCGCCGTGCCCAGGGATGCCCCTGCTCGGGCGGCACTGTTCACCGGTGCCGCGCAGGCCACCGAAGGTCTCTTCACGGCTGTCCAGTCCGCCGCGCCCGGGGCGATGTACGCGTTGCTCAACGGCCTGTACTGGCTGCTGGTGAACATGACGGAGCACTCCCCGCTGGTCCTGTTCGTGGACGACGCACAGTGGAGCGACCCGCCTTCGTTGCAGTTCCTGGGTTTCCTGGCGCGCAGGCTGGACTCGGTGCCTGTGCTGGTGATCATCGCGACCAGGTCGGCCGAGCACGATGACGACGGCCTGTTCGAGGACATCCTCGGTGCGGACGAGATCACGTTGCTGCGGTTGAAAAGTCTGAGCCGCCTGGCTGTGGCCACGCTGGTGCGCCGGGAGATGGGGCCGGACGCGCACGACGAGTTCTGCGCGGCCTGCCACACGGTCACGACCGGGAATCCGCTGTTCGTCCGGGAACTGGTGCGGGTGCTGGTCGCCACGAACGTGCGTGCCGACCTCGCGGGTGTCTCGTCGGTCCGGTCGGCCGGCCCGGAGGCGGTGCACTGGTACGTGGCGGCGCGGCTGCGTCGTCAGCCGCCGGATGTGCGCAGCGTGGCGCGAGCGGTCGCCGTGCTGGGCGACGACACGGCGCTGACCGTGGTGGCCGCGCAGGCCGGGCTCGAGTTGCCGATAGCCATGAGGGCGGCCGAACGGCTGAAGCGGTACGGGATCTTCGATCGGGTGGATCCACCGGCGTACGTGCACGCGATCGTGCGTGATGTCGCGTTCTCGTCGGTGCCGCCGGCGGACCGCAGCGCCGAGCATGAACGCGCCGCCTCGGTGCTGCGGCAGGCGGGTGCGTCGGTGACCCAAGTGGCGTCGCATCTGCTGCGGGTCGTCCCGAACGGGGTTGCCGAGCGGGTGGACGCGCTGCTCGCCGCGGCGGTGGAGGCGATGCGGCGCGGCTCGCCGGAGGGGGCGTCGGTGTTCCTGGCGCGGGCGCGGGCGGAGCCTCCGGTTGCCGCGCTGCGCGCCGAGATCAGCCGTCAGCTGGGCAACTGTCAGGCGCACCACCTGGCCATCGCCGACGCGGAGGTCCATCTGCGGGAGGCGCTCACCCTGGCGGACAACCCCCGGCAGCGCGCGTTGTGCGCGTACAGCCTGGCCCGGTTCCGCAACGCCTGCGGCGAGCCAGGGGAGGCCGTGCCGCTGCTCATCCAGGCTGTCGACGATTTGGACGAACTGGGCGATCCCGCGAATCTGACGCAGGTCCTGGAGTTCGAGGCCGAGCTGATCGGCATCGCCCGCTGTGACCTGTCCAGCCGCGCCGAACTGGTGCACCGCATCGACTCCTTCGCCCGAAGACCCGGCCGGTCGGACGCCGTCGTGGACTCCCAGCGGGCGGTGGACGCCGTGTTCGCCGGCCGGCCGCTCGGCGAGGCGCTCTCCGCGGCGCGGTCGGCGTTGGCCGGTGACGCGCTCACCCCGGAGCGAACCGGGCTCTGGGCGGCGGTCAACACCTTGATGATGGCCGACCAGCTGGACGAGGCCGAGCGGCGG
>CBIMJO010001310.1:0-3523 GCA_966244135.1 uncultured Actinocrispum sp.
GCCGGCGAACGTGTCCCGGCCGACCACGATCCACGGCCGCCGCCACACCGGGATGACCGCGGCCGCCTTCTCCGGCTGGACATCCCGCCACAGGTCTTCGGCCTCCGGCAACCAGGACGGCTCGTCCAGGCCGAGTCCCTGGGTGAGCAGACGGCGGACCGACGCGAGCCCGGCCGGGACGGACGCGGCGGCCGCGGTCACCCACACGGGGATCCCGTTGGCGCGCAGGCGTTCCACGTCCTTCGGCCGGTTCTCCTCGGCGTTGGCCACCACGAGGTCCGGGTCCAGGTCGAGCACGGCGTCCACGTTCGGGTACTTCGAACCGCCCACCCGTGGGACGTCCAGCGATTCCGGATGCGTGCAGTACTCGGTGGCGCCGACGATCAGACCCGATCTGGTGGTCTCGATCGCGTCGGTGAGCGACGGGACGAGGCTGACGACCCGCGCCGGATCACGCACCGGCACGGGCTCGCCGAGGTCGTCAGATGTCGGTGATCCGGATACCGGCATGGGCCTTGTAGCGGCGGTTGATCGCGATCAGGTTGGCCGTGAACGCCTCGACCTGGTGCGCATTGCGCAGCCGTCCGCCATAGACACCACGGAAGCCGGGGATGGTCTCGGCCAGCGCCCGCACGAGGTCGGTCGCCTCACGGTCGTCGCCGAGGACGAGCACGTCACCCTCCACTTTGGACAGCGACAGGTCGGCCAGGGACACCGCGGAGACGTGGTGGAACGCAGCGGTCACGCGGGACTCCGGCAGCAGCGCCTCGGCCTGCTGGGCCGCGCTGCCCTCCTCGACCGGGAGCGCGAACGGGCCCTGCTTGTCGAAGCCGAGCGGGTTCACGCAGTCGATGACGATCTTGCCGGCCAGCTCCGCGCGCACGGACTCGAGCAGCGCCTTGTGGCCCTCCCAGGGCACCGCGATGAGGACGATGTCGGCCTGACGGGCGGCTTCGGCGTTGTCCACACCGGTGATGTGCTCGACGCCGGCCTCGGACCGCAGCTCGGCGGCGGTCTCCTCGGCCCGTTCGGCCTTGCGCGACCCGATGATCACCTTCAGCCCGGCCTGGGCCCAGCGCAACGCGAGGCCGCGGCCCTGCGGCCCGGTCCCGCCGAACACGCCCACCGTCAGGTCAGAAACTTCCGTCACTTGACGCTCCCAGAGTCATACCTGCTCGAACGACACTTTCCGTTTCAACGTATCGGCGTCGAGCAGTCTTACCCTGATCCGGCCGCCTTCCGGGAGATTCTCGCCACTGCACTTGGCGATCACCGGCGGCTCGGGCAGGAAGACCTCGGCATTGGTGGACTCGGCGCGCAGGACCACGGCGTCGAACTCGGCGCCGACCTTGTCCTTGAGCACCCACGCCTCGGTCTGGTCCAGGCAGGCCTTGTCCACTTTGCTCGCCAGGCTGTCCGACCCGCCCATCAGCCCGGGCAGTTCCGGGAGCACAGCACGGACCCAGTCGGGCACGGGCTGGCCGGCGCACACCGCCAGGCAGATCTCCGCGCCGAACCGGTCCACCAACCGCCGCAGCGGGGCCGTGACATGCGCGTACGCCGCCCCGAGACCCGCGTGTGTGGTCAACTCCGGCAGCGTGCCGTCGAAACTCGTGTACCCCGCACCTCGCAGCAGCCGGGTCGCGTCCATGTAGAGCGCCAACGACTCCGGGCTGCGCGGGTCCATTTGGGACAGCATGACCGCCACGCTCGTGGTCCGTGGCCACGAAATCCCCAGCGACCGCGCCGACCGCCGCAGCCACTCGACGGCGCCGTCGTCCGGTTCCGGCAGCGTCCGCAGAACCCCGATCCCCGCCTCGATCATCAGCTTCGCCGCGCACATCCCAGTGAGCAGCGACATCTCGGCGTTCCACGCGTCGACGTTGTTGCGCGGCCTCAAGGTGAGCATCCACCCACCATTGCCGTCGGACGCCACTTCCTGCTCGGGCAGTTGGAGTTCCACAGCGCCACGGCGTACCGCGTGCTCCCTTCGCAGCCGCCCCAGCACCGGCAACGCCGCCACCGACGGATGCGGGTTCCCGGCGTCGATCGTCGCCTGCACACCGTCGTAGTCGAACTGCGCCACCGACCGCACCACCGCACGACGAACGCGGACGTTCGTCGGCTCGCCGTCCTTGTCCAGGTCGATCGTCCACAACGCGGCCGGCCCGGTCTGGTTCGGCAGCAGGCTCGCGGCCCCCTCCGAAAGCACGCGCGGGTGCAGCGGCACATTCCCATCCGGCAGGTAGATCGTCTGCCCCCGCTTGCGCACCTCCGCGTCAAGCGCGCCACCAGGCACGACGAACGAGCCCACATCCGCGATCGCGTAGTTCAGCCGGAAACCGCTGTCGAGCTGCTCGACGTAGAGCGCCTGGTCAAGATCGCGGGCACCCGGCGGATCGATCGTCACCAGGGGCAGGTGCGTCGCGTCCTCACGCCCGTTGAGCTGGTGGTTCGCGATCGCCAGCTCGGCCTCCGCCAGCGCCTGGGCGGGATACCCGTCCGGAAGACTGAAGTCCGCACGGACACCGGTGAAGTCCATCCCGGTGCCGCGTGCAGTTTCCATGACGGCACCCTAACCGCCAAGTTAACCAAACGTGAGCCTTTGTTCCGTGTCCGGCAGAACGCGCCCCAAATCCAGCCACACACATGCGTGGAACACACCCCGGACCAACGTGAGACACGGGGCGGGTCAACGTAGGACATGCGGGTGGGTGGGTCAGTCGTCGGTGTCCCAGTTGCGATCGGCTTCGTCCGCGGCCTTGGTGCGTTCGCGGGCGATCTCCAGGGCGCGTTCGGCGGTCTCGCGATCGGGGTAGGGGCCGAGGAGGTCGGCTTTGCGGCAGGTCTGGCCGTGCTCCACCCGGTTGTGCTTGGTGCAGTAGTACCAGCCGGGATCCGGGTTGGGGTCGGTCATCGGGCGCTCCAGTTCTGCGGTGCCGGGAAACCGCGCGGTGGGGTGTCCTGCAGGTCGGCCGCGTGCTCCTGCGGGATCGGGTCGAGGCAGGACACCAGGACCTTGGTGTTCTCCGGGTCGGGGATGCGCTGGCCGTTGCGTGACCGGTAGACCAGCTCCCCGTCCCCGTCGATCTCCACGATGCAGCCCACCTCGGCCAGCTGCTCCTCGTCGAGATCCACCAGCAACTCATACCTCGAAGGCACCACCCGGTAAACCGGCCAGGACAAATGCCCGAACGCCTGATGGAACTCCGCCAGCAGGTGCGCCATCTGCTGCTGCCAGGCCAGCGGCATGCCCTCGGCCAGGGATCTGGGCACCACCGCGTACCCGTCGACCACGGCCGGCAGCGGCCCGCTGGACAGGTAGTCCCGCAGCGGGGTGCTGGAGGCCGGCGGGCCGGCTGGGCGGGGGATCGGATCGTGCG
Organism: uncultured Actinocrispum sp.; assembly: GCA_966244135.1. Classification (GTDB taxonomy): domain Bacteria; phylum Actinomycetota; class Actinomycetes; order Mycobacteriales; family Pseudonocardiaceae; genus Kibdelosporangium. Next base: position 3,384 of record CBIMJO010001310.1, read on the forward strand.
GGTACATGGCCATCCTCTCCTCAGACTCCCGGCCGCACGGCTTGGCGCACCAGTTCCGACTCGGTCCACTTGACCGGCCGGACGTGCACTGGCACCCCCGTCTGCTGGGCCTCGACGATTTTCCCATCTCCCAGATACAT
>CBIMJO010001311.1:0-3522 GCA_966244135.1 uncultured Actinocrispum sp.
GACGACGATCGGCTGGATCTACTGGGAGCCGACGGCGGTCGCCCGGTACGAGGCCGACCAGGTCATCACCGACCAGCAACCCCAGCTCGGCAACCTCACGTCATGGCAGGCATGGCACGAGTGGCGCGACCTCGTGGTCAAGCGCTACCTCGACCAAGGCCAGCACTGCCCCCTCAACACCCTCACAACCCAGCTGGGCCGCACCACCCCCGGCACCCAAGCGGTCGTGACCGAACTGCTCAACCGCTGGCAGGCCGAGATCACCATGGGCATCGAAGACATGCAACACCAGGGCGAAATCGCCGCCACCCTCAACGCCGGCCAAGAAGCCGCCGCGATCCTGGCGGGCATCCAGGGTGGCGTGTTGATCATGCTCTCCACCGGCCGGATCGCCCACCTCGAAGCCGCCCTCGACACCGCACTCGCCCGCCTCCGCACCTCGTGACGCCGATACCGTCGCGGCATGACTGGAGATCTTGACCGTATCCGCGACTTACTGAGTCCACTGTGCCCGGAAGGCGATGATCCGGTCGCCCTGCTGGTGTCCGTCGATGCCGGTTCAGCCATCGCCGAACCGCTCCACCACATGCTGTTCGTGGCGGACCAGCGACTGTTTCCACCCCCTCGCAAGGATGCCTGGACGCTGCCCGAGAACCTGGATGACCTCGTGCGGATCCTGCGACCCGTTGAGCTGCCGGAAGATCGCCTGCTCGGGCTGCTGGTCGCGACGTGCACCCTCGACCTGGCCTACCACGTCCCGGTCGGGCCGTGGGACGCGCAGCAGGCCACGTCCGTCCTCACCGAGGTGATGAGCGCACTTGGCCCGGAAGCGACCTGGTGGAGCAACTGCGACTTCTCCTATGCCGGGCAATGGGACGAACGCGGGTTCCCGGACGCGGTCGCCTCGAACCCCGTCACCGACCACACCTTCAGCCACGCGTTCGTCGGCTCCGGCAACGGGATCGTCGTGACGATCCTGGCTGTCGGCGAGGACTGATCAGCGCTTCAGGTACAGCACCGCGGGGCCGCGGAACGGGGCGGTGACGTGGTCGCCGGTGATGTCGGCTTTCACGGTTTCGCCGGTGCGGGGTTCGAACCACTCGCCGGTGAGGCCGCGGGGGTCGATGTGGATGATGAAGGTGTTGCTGGAGCTGAAGAAGAGGTACTCGCCGGGGCCGGCGAGGCAGAACTTGGTGGAGCTGAGGCCGGGTTGCGGGGTTGCCGTGGCGAGGTTCATGCGGGCGGCGTATTTGCGGACGTAGCCGAGGTTGGCGCGGATGGCGATCGCGTTGGGGTCGTCCATGTCGCCGCCGATGCCGTAGGCGCCGTCGTAGGCGTCCATGTAGATCGGGTTCTCGCCGCGGGTGAACGACTTCCACGGCCACTCACGGTCACCACATAGCCCACATAGGTGGTCTGTGTCCGCCAGGACGACCTTGGCGCCGGAGGTCACCGGGGGGTTGTCGAGGTCGCCGTTGGGGGAGATCCAGTCGGCCGGTGAGTCCCAGAGGTCCTGGTTGTCGCCGTCCGGGTAGGTCGAGGTCATACCCACCGGGCGGGCCAGCCGATCGTGCGACTTGACGTAGTTGATCATCTGGTACTGCCACTGCACGGAGGTGGGCGGGCCCTCGTTGGAGATCTCGAACAGCACGTTCGTGTCATCCGCGAGGGTGTCGATCACCTTCTGGACGTACGCCTCCTGACGCGCGGTGACCGCCGGGCTCTGCAGGGTCTGGGTCTCCTCGCCGCTGCCGTTGCGGTTCGGGTCGCCGTTCACGCCGTTGACGTTGTTCGTCGCGTTGAACGGGTGCCCCTTCCAGGGGTTGTTGTGGTGCTGCTCGCCCTTGACCCCCGCGATGCTCCAGCCGTCGAACAACATCACCGACACGTACATCCCCCGCGCGGCGGCCTGCCGGACGCGGTCCCTCAACCGGTCGAAGTAGGCCTGGTCGAATCGATCCAGATTGAATCGCGGCTTGCCGTCCAGCGCCGTCCCCGGGCCGGTCCGGGCATACGGCGACGGCGAGGTGAAGTAGTCGTCCGAGGAGATCTCGACCGAGTACCGCGCCTGCTCCCACACCCACAGCCGGAAGAAGTTGTGGTTGTTGCGTTGCAGCAGGTCCAGGTACGCCGGGTAGTCGAACGCCTCAGGCGGGTCCGAGAACCCGGTGTCCTGGAAGTTCTGCCAGGTGTGCGAGCCGGTCAGCAGCACCGGGTGGCCGTCCGGGGTGGCGAAGTACCGGCCCTGGGCCCGCAACGGGCCGACGGCGACGGCTGCGGGACCAGGAGCAGGGGGAACGACGGAAGCCGTGGTCTCACCCACAAGCGTCACTCCGATCACAAGAAGGAGGGCGGCGAGCGCCACACGGGCCATGGCGGCAAGGTATCCATCGCGAAGTTAAATCCGTGATCATCGGCCGATCGAGGGACCGATTGGTCCCGCCTTATGGCCGTATCCGTAACGGATCACCCCTCTTAGAGTGACACCCGTTCAGGGGGTCTCAGAGGAGGGACAGAGTGGCGAAACGTCTTCGTACGGCGCTGGCCGGCGTAGCCCTGCTGGCGCCGATGCTCACCGTCGTGGCCGCACCCGCCGTGTCGGCCGCACCGGTGGATACCGCGTCAAAGATCCCATCCCTGCTCAGACAGCAGGCAGACAAGATCGGCAAGTCCTTGGGCGCCGACCGCAGGCTGGCTCCCGCGAGGGCGGAGAGCCTGGCCGCGGACGTGCTCAGCATCGACCCGGCCGGCGGGATCGGCGTCCAGGTCTACGGCCTCAACCAGGTCGGCCAGACCGAGGAGAACCAGCTGCGCGCCCTGGGCGCGAAGGTGGGCACCAGCTCGTCCGGGTTCGCGGCCGTGCCGGACACCGACATGCCGGTAGCGGGCCTGGTCAGCGCGGTCGTGCCCTACGACAAACTGGACGCGGTGGCGGCCCTGCCGTGGGTGGCCACGCTGCGGCCGAGCCTGCGCCCGGCGGTCGACGTCGGCCCGAACGCGGCCGAGGGCCTGACGCTGCACAAGGCCGCCCAGGCCCAGCAGCGCGGCCTGACCGGCAAGGGCCAGAAGGTCGGCGCGATCTCCGGCGACGTCGACCACATCGCCGAGTCGATCGCCCGCGGCGAGCTGCCCGCGGACGTCCAGGTGCTGCGGACGGCCGACTATGACGACGACGAGGGCACGGCGATGATGGAGATCGTCCACGACCTCGCGCCGGGCGCCAAGCTCGCCTATGCGTCCACTCGCGACACCACAGCGGACTATGTGGACGCCTTCCACATCCTCGCCAACGCCGGCGTCACGATGATCACCGAGGACATCGCGCTGGACGACGAGCCCGCGTTCCAGCAAGGCATCGGCGCCTCGACCGCGGAGGCCCTGGCGCGCAAGGGCATCTGGGTCAGCTCGTCCGCGGGCAACCTGGGCGGCCGGCACGCCCCGCGCGTCCCGGCTGCCAGCACCGGCCGTACGCCGGACGACCAGGCGAGCTTCAAGCGCCTGCTGGGCGACGGCAGCCAGATC
>CBIMJO010001312.1:0-3522 GCA_966244135.1 uncultured Actinocrispum sp.
AAGCCTGCCCACGCCGGTCACCGGCCCGGGTCGCCGCGGTCAGCGCCGCTCGCTGCCGGGCCGCCCACTCCGGCCAGTGCTGGGCGTACCGGAGGTAGCCGGACAGTGCCACGGCCATCCGCCAGGCCTGCTCCTCGCATCCGGGTGTGGTGGCCGCCAGCTCGGCGACCGCCAGCAACACGGAGTGCTCGGTGACCAGCCATCGCATGGCCGCCTGCGCGCCGGTGTGCTCCTCGGGCCGGACTCCGTCCCGGGCCGGGCCCAGCGGCACCGGCGGTGGGGCCAGCTCGACAGCGGCCTGCGCGGAGTGCAGGTAGTGGTCGATGACCCGATGGACGGCCTCCTGCCGGTCGCTGTCCGAGTGCCGGGCGTGGACCTGGTCGTGCGCATAGGCACGCAGCAGGTCGTGGAACGTGTAGCGACCGGGGCGATGCTCGGTCACCAGCTGCGCCCGGACCAGCCCGGCCAGCGCGGTCCGGCATCGCGGGCCCGGCATCCCGCTGAGGCTGGCCGCGGCCGCCGCCGTGATGTCCAGACCGGGATGCAGACCCAGCAGCCGCAACAGCCGGCCGGCATCGGGGGCCAGCGCGTCGACGGACCACGAGAACACAGCTCGCGGATCGATCGCGGCGTCTCCGGCCTGCAGCGCGTCCAGGACGTTGCCCCGCAACTCCCTGGCCAGAGCGGCCAACGGAAGCCCCCGGCGGGCCGTCGCGCGAGCCGCGGTGATCGTCAGCGCGAGCGGCAGCCCGGCGCAGCGCGCGATCAGGTCAGCGACCGCGCCAGGCTCGGCCGCGGCCCGGCCGGCGCCGATGCGCGCGCTCAACAGCGCGCCCGCCTCGCGCGGATCCAGCAGGTCCAGGTAGACCGCGGCGGCGCCTTCGGTCGCGATCAACGACACCGACTGGTCCCGGCTGGTGACGATCGCCAGACAGCTCGCGGAGCCGGGAAGCAGTGGCCGGACCTGTTCGGCGTCCCGCGCGTTGTCCAGCACGACCAGGATCCGCCTGCCGTCCACCAGACTCCGGTACAGCCCGGCCTGAGCGTCCACTGTGGAGGGTATGCGCTGCGGCGGTACCTCCAGCGCGTCCAGGAAACCGCGGACCGCCTCGGCGGGCCGCACCGGCGGCCGGGCCGGGTCGAAGCCGCGCAGGTTCACGTACAGCTGCCCGTCGGGGAAGCGATCGCGAGCCCGGTGCGCCCAGTGCACCGCGACGGCCGTCTTGCCGACTCCAGCGGTACCGGAGATCACGACGCAGTTCGGTCCCCCAGCCCGCATCAGTCCGTCCAATGTGGCCAGTTCACGCTCACGGCCGGTGAACCCGTTGGCGGCGGCCGGAAGTTGCGCGGGCACGACATGGCGCGCCGTGACTACGGCCGGCGGTGACAGGGCGGAGTCCTGTCGCAGGATCGCGGCCTCCAGGTCACGCAACGTCTGGTTGGGCGCCAGCCCGAGGTCCTGGTCGAGGATGTGCCGCAGCCGCCGGTAGGTCTCCAGTGCCGCGGTCTGCTGCCCGGCCCGGTACTGGGCCAGCATCAGCTGGCGGTAGCCGTCCTCGTCGTGGGGATGCCGCCTGGTCAGCTGCTCCAGCACGCTGATCAGCTCCTCGTGCCGGCCGAGGTCCAGGCGGGCGTCGACCAGCGCGTGCGTGGCCCGCAGGTGCAGCTGGTCCAAGCGGTGCGCGTGCAGGTCGAACCAGCTCAGCCCGCTCAGGTCGGCCAGCGCCGGGCCGCGCCACAACGCCACGGCGTCCGTGAGCAGCTTCTCCCGCCCGGCCGGGTCCGGCCGCAGGCCGCCCTGGCCGATCAGCCGCTCGGCGGTCGCCACGTCGGTGGCCTCGCCGCCGAGGTCGAGCAGGTATCCGGGCGGGCAGGCGCGGATCGCGGACCGGTCACCGAGCGCCCGCCGCAGATGGGATACGTGGGACTGCAGCGCGGCCGCGCCGGTCGCCGGAACCGCGTTCCCCCACACGATGTCGATCAGCTGGTCGACGCTGACGACCCGGCCCGGCTGCAGGGCCAGCGCCGCCAGGACCGCTTTCAGCCGCTTGCCGTGCACCGCTCTGGGCTGCTGGGCGCCGGCCAGCACGTCGATCGGCCCGAGCAGCCTGACCGACAGCGTTTCGGCTCGGTCCCCCATCCGCGCTCGCCCCCACAGGCTCGTCGTCGGGTTTGGGCGACAGACGCTATTGCGGTCCGGGGACCCCAGCAAGAAGACTGGGCCGGTATGACGTTGCCATGCGGTCTGGTTGCCCATCCGGGCGCCCGCGGCTGCCTCATCGGACCGGCCATCCACCCCGGGGAACCAATTGGCACATGACGAAAAGCCCGTCGCTACCGGGGTTTGACCCCCGGGCGGCGGGCCGTCCGTCCACAGTGGCCTTGGACACTAGAGAGTCATGGTTCGACCCGCTCGCCGGACGGGCGGGCGGCGGCAGTGGTGGCCTGCTGCTCCTCCGAACGGGTGTCCACGGTCTCGCGCATCTTCGGGATCTCGTGCTCGGCGCGGTCCAGCCAGGTCGCCCAGCGTTGCTGCATCGGGCGGATCAGGCCACCGCCGACGCCGACGATCGCGATCCCGCCGATCGTGGCCAGCACGGTGATCAGCACCGGCGTCGTCACGGTCGTCGCCACGCCGATCTGGTTCAGCGCGGCGATGATCCCCAGCGCGAGGATGAAGATCGACGCGATGTTGGCCAGCACCCGGCCGTAGGACAGGCCGCTCATCGCGCCGGAGATCAGGTCCTTGACCGCGTTGGCGATCGCCGCCGCCACGACCACGATGACGATCGCGACCACCGCGCGCGGCAGCCACGTCACGATGTCGGTCAGCAGGTCGGACACCGGGTTGGGACCCCACACCCCGAACGCGACCTGCAGCGTGATCAGCAGGATGAAGTAGTAGACGAGTTTCGCCACGATGTCCGACGCGTCGTACTTCGACCGGGCCATCGCCCGCTGCAGGCCACCGCGCTCGGCGACCCGGTCGAAACCGACCCGCTCCAGCACCTTGTCCACGGCCTTGGCCAGGATCTTGCCGATGATCACCCCGATCACCAGGATGACCAGGAACGCCAGCAGCTTGGGCACGAACGCCGCCACCGCACGCCACGCATCGGTGATGCCCGCGCCGATGTCGACGGCGGCCAGGTTCCAGGACTGCATGGGTCAACTCCCTTCACAGAGGTACCGATCACTCGTACCCCACGGTGGCAGCTGACTATCCACGATGGACACTCATTCACCGGAACGAGTGCATGCCGCAGTGTCCACATCAGACGCTCGGCCGCGGATCAGCCGTCCAGGCGCACCCGGACGGTGACCCGGCCCTTGTCGTCACGCTGGGCGACAGCGTGCCCTGTGCGCTCGGCGTCGTCCAGTTCCAGGGAGATCGGGCCGCCCTCGCCGAGGAAGTTGCGCCACCAGTTCTTGCGGTCGGGGAGCATGACGGAGATCGTGACCTCGTCGCCCTTGCGCTTGAACCCCACCGGCGTGGTGAAGGTGCGCCCGGAGCGCCGGCCG
>CBIMJO010001313.1:0-3517 GCA_966244135.1 uncultured Actinocrispum sp.
GTGTCGTTCACGGAAACCATTGACACCGAGGGATATCACCACGGCCGTCGGCGTAACCAGGTGAGCGTGCAGGAGCTCGTCGAGCACCAGGGGACGACTCCCGCCTCGGCCTCGTTCACGCCGCACTCGTGGGTGGAAAGTGGCCGCTGGTCCTATTCCGGTGGGCCGACCTCGCAGGCGGGCGCCGGGTTCGTCGCGCCCGCGCCGGAGGTCGAGGTCTACCGGGCTGCGCCGCTGCAGGCCGGGTCGATGGCCGGGCTGGAGGTCAACCCGATCGTCGCGACCCCGCAACGGGACACTTCGTCGTCGTCCTCGCGCCGGTCGTCGCCCGGTTCCGGGAGGCTGTCCGGTTCGCTGGATCTTCCGCCTGGTGCCGCCCCGCCACCGGCGACGCACTCGGCGGCCGCGATGTCGCCGGCCGCGGCACCGGTTTCCGGTGGTTCGGCCGACCGGGTCGCGCCGCGCCGGGTGGATCCGCTGCTGTCCGGGTTCACCGAGGACGCGGCTGAGCCGGTGCGGCAGGCCGCGCGCCGCCGGCGGGACGAGGACGAGAAGATCACGGAGAGTGTCGAGGGTGCGGGGTCCGAGGTTCCCCCACCCGTGATCGGGAACGGGCCGTATCGTCAGTGACGATGTTCGACACAGGACTTGACGACGCCGGGCTGGGCGAGCCGGTCACGTTGACCGCGCTGGAGTTCGACGTGCTCTGGGAGCACCTGGATCTCGGTGACATGCCATTGATCCTGAAGGTGCCGTCGCCGGGCAAGACGAACACCGAGCGCGCGATGCTGGTCCAGTCGGCGTGGGAGTCGCTGTCGGCCAAGGGGCTGGGGCGGTCGGTCGACATCGATCCGCAGCTGGTGCGGGCGCTCCGGGTGATCTCGCGGCCGGAGCGGGAGATCGACGGCAGGTTGTGGCTCGGGCACAGCGTCCGGGTGCTGGCCGCGTCGACCGAGGAGTCCGGTGTGCTGGCGGTGCAGGAGGGCGACACGCTTCTCATCCGCGCCGCCGACGGCCTCGGCCTGCCCCGCCACGCCCTTTCCGTGCTGCCCCCCGCACCCGCCGGCCCGGGTCACTCGGTCACGTTGCCCAGCAAGGATTTCGAGGCCGCCGCCCGGGAAGCCGCTGGCCCCAAGGACTTCGAGGCCGCTTTGCGCCGCCGCGGTGTCCGCGAGGCCGACGCCGAAGCCCTCCGCGAGATGATCGGCAACATCATCAACCAGGGCCAGTTCGGCGCCGCCTCCCGCGACAAATGGGGCCGCCGCATCCGCACCCCCCGAGTCATCAGCTTCTTCGACACCGACGCGGGCCGCTACCTCCAAGTCCGCAAAGACTCCACCCCCACCACCCCCTGGACAACAATAAGCCCCGCCAACAACCGCCGAATGCTCCAACAACTAACCGAACTCCACACCGAACCCCTCGAAACCCCCTAACCCCAAGGGCCAACAACCAGCTAGCGCCCACCTCCAGCCCAGTTCGCGCGGAGGCAGGACGCGGCTCGACGCGAGTCATGGGCGCGGCGGGTGGGACGTGTTCGACTCTGAACTCCAGGAGTCGCGCCAGATTGGGGCGTGTTCTACTCAGACATAGAGTTCGCGGGTCATTGGGGCGTATTCCACTCGGGGATCCAGAGTTCGCGCGTGATTGGGCGTGTTGGCTCAAGATCCCCGGTTCGCCTGGGGGTGGGGCGGGTTTGGCTCGGGATCACTGGGGCCTGCGGGGATGGTGTGGCTGAACTCGGGGTCTATGGGTGGGTTCGGGGCTGGGGCGCGGTTCGGTTTGACATGGGTCCCGTCGGCGGCCTCGGCAGCCAAAGGCGGGCAGGTCCTAACCGCCTGAACTTCTAGCCACTCCACGCCCTGGATCCCGCAGCATGCCTCAGGTTCGTCCGCCGCGTGTCTCACGTCCGTCCCGCGCCGTGTCTCACGCTTGTACGCGCCGTGTCTCACGTTCCTCCGGGGCGTGTTCCACATTCGTCCGGGGTGTGTCTCACGTTGGACCGAGGTGTGTCTCCCGTTGGTCCTGGGTGTGTTGCTCGTTGGTGCGTGTCGAACGGGTTGGGGAAGGCCTTGCTGCGCAAGGATTTCGGTGGTGCGCGGATGTGGAAAGCCAGGCCTTCTTGGGTGTGGGAAGGCCTGGCTTTCACGAGTTTGGGCTAGCTTACCGGTTCTACGATTTTGGATCGGGCTTCTGGGGCCGCGGAGCGCAGTGCGTCTGCGGCTTGGTCGTCCGGCTGGGTTTGGGAATCGCGTTCGGCGTTGACGCGGGCGGCGTAGACCTCGATCTCGCGTTTGGTGGTCGCGGCGTCCCAGCCGAGGATTTCGCCCATGAGGCCGGCGACTTGGTCTGCGGTGTCGACGCCTCGGTGGGCGTACTCGATGGAGATCCTGGTGCGGCGGGCGAGGACGTCTTCGAGGTGGAGGGCGCCTTCGTGGCTGGTCGCGTAGACGACCTCGACCTGGAGGTAGTCGGGGGCCGCGGTGAGGGGTTTCAACAGCTCCGGGCGGTTGACGGCCAGCGCCAGGAGTTCGTGCACGAGGGAGCCATAGCGGTTCAACAGGTGCCGCACTCGGTATGGGTGCACGCCTGCCTTGGCGGCCAGCTGGTCTGCCTGGTTCACCAGGGCGTGGTAGCCGTCCGCGCCTATCAGCGGCACCTTGTCCGTAATGGACGGCTGGATCCGGCCAGGGAGGTCGACGGAGGCAGCGTCCACCGCGTCGGCGGCCATGACTCGGTAGGTTGTGTACTTGCCGCCGGCGATAGCGACCAAGCCTGGCGAGACGCGCGCGACGGCGTGTTCACGGGACAGCTTGGAGGTCTCCTCGCTTTCACCCGCGAGCAACGGCCGCAGGCCCGCGTAGACGCCCTCGATGTCATCGTGGGTCAGCGGTGTCGCCAGCACGGTGTTGACGTGCTCGAGGATGTAGTCGATGTCCGCCTTGGTCGCCGCCGGATGCGCGAGATCCAGGTTCCAGTCGGTGTCGGTTGTCCCGACGATCCAGTGACTGCCCCAGGGAATCACAAACAGCACCGACTTCTCGGTCCGCAGAATCAGGCCCGACTCCGAGACGATCCGGTCACGCGGCACCACGATGTGCACGCCTTTGCTTGCGCGCACGCGGAACCGGCCGCGGCTGCCGGACAACCGCTGCAGTTCGTCGGTCCACACGCCGGTGGAGTTGACCACCGCGTTCGCCTTGATCTCGGTCTCCCGGCCGTCCTCCACGTCCCGCACGCGCACGCCCGAGACCCGGTCGGCCTCCCGCACGATGCCGATGACCTGGGTGGAGATCCGGACCACCGCACCGTAGTGCGCCGCGGTCCGCGCGACGGTCATCGTGTGCCGGGCGTCGTCCGCCTGGGCGTCGAAGTACCGGATGCCGCCGATCAACGCGTCCCGCTTCAACGCCGGCACCATCCGCAGGGCGCCCGCTCTGGTCAGGTGCTTCTGGCCGGGCACCGACCGCGCGCCGCCCATGGTGTCGTACAGGAACAGCCCGGCGCGGATCATCCA
>CBIMJO010001314.1:0-3516 GCA_966244135.1 uncultured Actinocrispum sp.
CGCGTCGGCTACTTGGGCGGTCTGTTCGCCTTCTTCGTTGAGCGCGTGCACGACCTTGACGGGGTCGCCGCGGGTCAGCACTTCCTGGTTGAACCCGCGCCGCTGGTCCGGCCCCATCCAGCGCCACGACGTGACGAGCATGCCTTCGTACTGCCCCATCGCCGGGAAACTCGGCACGGTGCCGACCGTGCGCATGTTCGGCAGAGGCTCGCCCTGACCGACGAACTCGTTCAGCCTGTGCGTCCCCACAACGATCACCGGGATCGACCCGTCCGGCGTTGGTCTGTCCAAAGCGGACATCAGATCACCGAGACTCGTGTCCGCCCAGCGGTCCCGCCAGCGGCCGCCGTCGGCGAACGTACCCGGGTCGACCAGCAGCAGGCGGGCGCGAATGTTGTTGCGGATGAAGATCTGGGTGAACGCGATCCTGGTCGCCTGGCCGTTCACCGCTGCGGGGACGCCTTCGGGTTCGGCCGCACCCCGGGCCAACGGGATCGCGTGATCCGAGCCCACCCGCGTCCAGCCCTTGTCCGCCAACGACTCCCGTTCGGTCCGCGCAATCCCGACGCCGGCCGCGATCACCCCGATCGCCAGCCCGGCCACGGCCAGCAACGCGACGGCGACCTTCCGCTGGGCGGCGGTCCTGCGTACTGCCCACAGAACCGTCGGGTTGCGCCACCCTCTCAGCCGATGACTCGCGCGGGACAACAAGCCCGCCACCCTGGCCACAATGCCGACCAGGAACACAATGCACAGCAACGGAAACGCCAACGCGGGCAGGCTCACCACGGGTAACAGGCTGTTCGAGTCGACCTTCACCGCCTGCGCCTCCGTGGTCACCCACACGAGGACCGCCGCCACCCCGGCGAGAACCTCCCACGGAACCTTGCCCGCCCAGGCCCACCTCGGCTTGCGCTCGACCACCGTGAACTCGCGCCGGACCCGGACCCCCGTCGTCACTCCCAGCACTGCCAACGAAACCAGCCACAACACCATCGCCACGATCCCCGCGATTCCGGGCGCCCAAGGGTCCAACTGTGCCGCCGGGGCAAGCGCAGGCACACTCACCCACCCAACACCCCACCCCAACACAGCTCCGGCCAGCAACGGCCCACCCAGCTCAAGAACGGCCTTCCCAGCGATCGCCGCGGGCGCCACCCCTCGTGTCCACAAGAGACGAACCTCGGTCCCACGCCGCTGAATCCACTGCGCCGCCAACCCAAGCACACCGAGTAACCCGGCTAACACACTGATCACCGTCAGTGGCAACACCGCCGCCTGCACGGCCTCCTGCGTACGCTCCGCAGTCTTCAGGTTGGCCGCCGCGTAGTCGTTCACGGCGGGCTTTCCGGGTATCTTGGCCAGGATTTCCGGTGTCATCGCGGCGATCCGGCCGGCCCACTCGGCGGCTTCCGTTGCGGTATCCGGGGGCCGGGTCGTGGCGATGTCCAGGTGGCTCTCGATGGGGAGGAAACCACCGCGCGCCAGGAACTGCTCCAACAGCTGCGGAGACACCAGGATCGGGGCGGGCGGGTCGTTCCGTTCCTTGACCGGCTGCGGAATCATCATGCCCCGGTCGGCACACCAGTAGTCACCCACCGGATCCAGGATCTGCTTGTACACCGCGCCCACCACAACGGGAGTGCCGTTGACCGGGAACGGATCACCCGGCTTCAGCCGCAGCCGCTCGGCCACATTGTCCGGAACCCAAACACCGTTACGATCCCCGCCCGACACGACGGTCACGTTGTCGAACGCACCATCGCGGCTGATCAGGTAGACCGGGTCGACCGGTCCGCGCCCCTCAAAGATCCGGGTCTCATAGATCGCGTCGGCCCCACCCCGCCGCGCCACCTCCCGCGCATCCCCCATCCGGATGTCCGACCTGGACATCCCCACATTCACCCCATTGTCCGTGACACACCGGCTACCCACCGCATACTGCGCCGCCGCCGACCCCGAAGCCGACACATAGAAGACGGTCGCCGCGCCCACAAACGCCAGCACAAGTCCCGTCACCAGACCGACGACGATGGTCACCGGACTGCTCAATGCCGCTCGCGGGGCATTCCTCCAGGGCAGCCGCACCCCGCGACCGTAACGGAAAATCCCAGCTCATGACCAAACCGGCCCACACCCCACCCTCACCATCCACCCCACATCCCGCACCACCACGCCCCCGGTGACAGACCCATCACGCAGTCCAAGGGCGGGCATAGACACGGCCCCAGCAACTGATAGCGGACCGACCCAAGTCAAGCCCCATCACGCGGTCCGAGGACGGGTTGGGTTGCGGCGCCTGCTCAACCGACATGGACAGCGCCCCTAAGCCGCGCCGACACAACATCAGCCCCACCTACACCCTGCCCAACCACCACATCCCGCTCACCCCAACGTCAGCCGCGCCCTTTCCTCACCAACAGAGCACCCCGCACCTCCAACCCAACAGAGCCTCACCCCACCTTGGTCGCCAGCAAGTAAGCCCGCGGCCGCTTCTCCGTCTCATCCGGCTCCCGCAACAACTTCGCGTACAGCGACAACCCCGCAGCCTCCAGAAGCGAAATCACCTGATCGGGCGACCGGAAGTAGTAGTGCAGCGACACCTCCCCGCCGAATGCCTCGGTCAGGTGCATCTCGTCGCCCTCCCCGGCCTGGAACGCCAGCAGCACCTTCCCCCCGGGCGCCAGCACCCGGTGGAACTCGGCGAACACCTGCGGCAGCAGGTCCGTGGGGATGTGGATGGTCGAGTAGTACGCGACGATCCCGCCCAGCGTGCCGTCCGGGATGTCCAGCGCCAGCATGGATCCCTGCTCGAACCGCAGCTCAGGGTGGTTCTGCCGGGCCACGGCGATCATCTCGGTCGACAGGTCGATGCCGAAGGCGGTGCGGCCCAACCCGTTGAGGTACGCGGTCAGCTCGCCGGGACCGCAGCCGATGTCGGCGATCATGCCCGTGGTGTCCTCGGCGAACGCGGTCAACGCGCCCCGGTCGAAGGGCTTGCCGCCGAGCTCGTCCTTGAACAGCTGGGCGTAGTTGTTCGCGACGGTGTTGTACGAGGTCCGCGTCGTGCTGATGAAGTCGGGTTCGGTCACGGACGGCAACCTATCGCCCCAGGAACCTTCCGGCCGGAATTGTCGGTGGGTGGGTCTAGCGTTGTCGGTGTGGAACCCATCGAGATCAACGCGGGCACGTACTACCTGCGTGCCTTGCGGGCCGACGGCCAGATCGACGACCGGCCGGCGATCGTCGCCGCGTTCGCCGATCCGGAGATGCGCCGATGGGTGACCGACTACCGGATCGAGGACTTGGAGGATGCGAACGCGTACGTGCGGCGGCGGGACGCGCAGTGGGCGGACGGGGTGCGGTGTTCGTGGGCGGTGACGGAGCCGACGACCGGCGCACTGCTCGGCGAAGTCGACTTACGCGGGCTCGACGAGGGTCCAGAAGGGGCGCAGGCGGCGTGCTGGACGCATCCGGAGCACCGGGGCCGCGGGGTGGCGGCCACGGCGATGGCGG
>CBIMJO010001315.1:0-3514 GCA_966244135.1 uncultured Actinocrispum sp.
TACTGGCTTTAATAGTTCGACACACTGTTGAGTTCTCAAACAACACACGCACACCCTTTAGTCTGAAGAATCAGCCTTCAGGGGGCTTGTTACTGCAAGTTTGGGGTCTTGCGCTCCGTTCCCGTTTTCCGGGCCCGTTCCGCGCTGACTCGTAGAAATTTACACGGCTCGTCTGGTGAGGTCAAATCGCACCCCACAAGCCCCAGCCGGAGACAAAGCCGCAGGTCAGCGACCGTCCAGCGGAGCTGCCACCACACTATCGGACCCTCGTCGAGGATCAAGTGTGACGCCCGTCACAAGAACTTTGTGGTTTTTCTTTTGGCAAGCCGCTGACCTGCAGAAACACGCAAAAGGCCGCCGGTCCATGGGACCGACGGCCTGTGCTATTGACCCGTTCAGAGGGTGACCCGCACCCCCGCGGTGTTGCGCTTGCCCTTGCGGACCACCAGCCAGCGCCCGTGCAGCAACGAGTCCGCCGTTGGACGCCACTCGTCCGACGTGACGCGTTCGTTGTTCACGTACGCACCACCTTCGCTGACCGTGCGTCGCGCGGCCCCGTTGCCCTGCGCCAGCCCGGAAGCCACCAGCAGCTCGACGATCGTGGGCTGGTCGGCCAGCCGCACCTCGCCGGTCGGCACCTCCGCCATCGCCGCATCCAGCGTGGGAGCGTCCAGCTCGCGCAGCTCACCGCGGCCGAACAGCGCCTGCGAGGCGGCGACCACCTGCTGGGTCTCCTTCTCGCCGTGCACCAGGTCGGTGAACTCTTGGGCCAGCCGCTTCTGCGCCGCCCTGAGCTGCGGTTTCTCCGACGTCTGCCGGGTGAGGTCGTCGATCTCCTCGCGCGGCACGAACGTCAGCATCCGCAGGTAGGTCAGCGCGGTCGCGTCACTGACGTTCACGAAGTACTGGTACCAGGAGTACGGCGAGGTCATCGCCGGATCCAGCCAGACCCGGCCGCCCCCGGTCGACTTGCCGAACTTGTTCCCCTCGGCGTCCGTGACCAGCGGCATCGTCAACGCGTGCACGCTCTCCCGGTCGACCTTGCGCACCAGGTCCACGCCGCCGACGATGTTGCCCCACTGGTCCGCCCCGCCGATCTGCAGCCTGCAGCCGTGCTTGCGGAACAGCTGCAGGTAGTCGTTCGACTGCAGCAGCAGGTAGCTGAACTCGGTGAACGAGATCCCGTCGCTCTCCAGCCGGCGCTTGATGGTGTCGCGGGCCAGCATCACGTTGACCGAGAAGTGCTTGCCCACGTCCCGCAGGAAGTCCGTGACCGGCACGTTCGCCGTCCATGTCGCGTTGTTCTCCACCAGCGCGCCGGTCGGCGAGTCGTCGAAGTCGACGAACCGCTCCAGCTGGCCGCGGATCCGCTCGGTCCACTCGGCCACGATGTCCAGCGAGTTCATCGTCCGCTCACCGGTGTCCCGGGGGTCGCCGATCATCCCGGTCGCTCCCCCGGCCAGCACGATCGGCCGGTGCCCGGCTCGCTGGAAGCGGCTCAGGCCCAGCAGCGGGACCAGGTTGCCGGCGTGCAGGCTGGGCGCGGTCGGGTCGAAGCCGCAATAGAGGGTGAGCGGGCCCGAGTCGAGGTCACGGCGCAGGGCGTCGAGGTCGGTGGTGTGCGCGATCAGGCCGCGCCAGGACAGCTCGTCAAGGATGTGCTCACTCACGACCGACGATTTTCCACGACAGCGCCGCCGCTGTCGCACGGGTATCTACAGCGCGTTGATCCCGCGAGGGTCCAAGATCTTCTGCTCGCTGCCGTTCTTGGCGACCCGCAGCATGGCCAGGCCGATCTGCTCGGTGGTCGTCACCGCGCCCGGGGCGATCCGCTTGACCAGCGGGTACAGCGGGACCAGCACCTTGTAGAGCACCCGGTAGAGGGTGGTCCGCGAGGTCGCGCCGTACATCGGCTGGATGTAGCCGGGCCGGAACATGTAGGCGTCGAACGGCAACGCGAGCAGGTCGTTCTCGGTCTTGCCCTTCACGCGCGACCACATCTGGCGGCCGTTCGCGTCGGTGCCCATGCCGGAGACGTACGTGAACGTCGCGTCCGGGTTGACCTCGGCGAGCTTGCGGCCCGCGGCCAGGGTGAAGTCGTACGTGATGTGCCGGTAGTCCGCCTCGGACATCCCGGCCGAGCTGACGCCCAGGCAGAAGAAACAGGCGTCGTAGCCGGTGAAGTCGACCGCGGACAGGTCGGTCAGGTCCGGCACGACCGCCTCGGTCAGCTTCTCGTGCTCCCGGCCCAGCGGACGGCGGCCGACCGCGAGCACCGCGGTCACCTCCAGGTCCACCAGGCACTCCCGCAGGACGCCGTACCCCACCATGCCGCTCGCGCCGAACACGATCACCTTCACGGGACGAGCCTAACCGGCAGCTCGGCCAGTCCCCGGCTGCGGAACGACTCGCGCCAGCGTGGCGTGCCCATCCGGGCGTCCGGGTAGCGCGTGAACAGCGTGTCGACCGCGATCTCCAGCTCGAGCCGGGCCAGCGGCGCGCCGAGGCAGTGGTGGATGCCCGCGCCGAAGCTGAGGTGCTGCCGGGAATCCTCGTTGGCGGCCTGGATGTCCAGCAGCACGGTCTGTCCTTTGTGGATCTTCCGGAGCCCGATCTCGAAGTCCTCCAGGGCGAACCGCCGGATCGCGTGCAGGTTCGGGTTGGCCACGCGGAGCAGTTCGTCGACGTCGTGGCTGGTCCCGTGGGTGAGGATGTGGTGCACGCTGTTGCCGATCAGGTGGACCGAGTTCTCGTAGCCGGCCCACAGGATCAGGAACGTCAGCGACAGCAGCTCGTCCTCGCTGAGCTGGTCGGCGCCGTCCCGGGCGGCGATCATCGCGGAGATCAGGTCGTCCTCCGGCCAGGCGCGTTTCTGCGCGATCAGGCCGATGATGAAGCGGCACATGCTCTGCACCGCGTCGCGCATCCCCGAGCCCTGCGTGATCAGCGTGTTCGTCCAGCCGCGGAAGTCGGCCAGCCGGTCGGCCGGGACACCGAGCAGGTCGCCGATGGTGATCACCGGCAGCGGCGCCGCATAGGTCGCCATCAGGTCGACCTCGCCCGCCAGGCCGTCGAGCAGGCGGTTGGCCGTGGCCTGGACCTTGTCGCGCATTCCGGCGACGCGCTTGGCTGTGAATGCACCCGCGACCAGGCGGCGCAGGCGGGTGTGGTCCGGCGGGTCGAGGTTGAGCAGGTTCGCGTCGAGCGCGGGTGGCAGGGAGAAACCCGTGTAGCCGCCGGTGGAGTTGTTCTTGCTGAGGGACAGTCTGGGATCGGCCAGGCCGGCGCGCACGTGTTCGTAGCCGGTGACGTGCCATGCCTGGGAACCGTCTGGGAGCTGGATCTTTTCGACTGCCACAGGTCTATTCAACCCGGCGGTGCCGGAGCACCGCCGGGTCGGGCATCACCTGATCTGCGGTGCCTGCACGATGATGCTGCCTCCGCTGGGGAAGTTCACGGTCGAGAAGTCCGGCTGGCGGACCCACGGGCCGTACTCGCGCTTCTTGACCTGGCC
>CBIMJO010001316.1:0-3505 GCA_966244135.1 uncultured Actinocrispum sp.
TGCTGGATCAGGGGGTGGACTGCTTCAAGACCGACTTCGGTGAACGGATCCCGACGGATGTCGTCTACCACGACGGTTCCGATCCGCAGCGGATGCACAACTACTACACCTATCTCTACAACCAGACCGTCTTCGAGGTTCTGCGTAAACGCGACCAGGCCGTGGTTTTCGCGCGCTCGGCCACTGCGGGGTCGCAGCGGTTCCCGGTACATTGGGGCGGGGACTGCGAATCGACGTACGAGGCGATGGCCGAAAGCCTGCGTGGCGGGTTGTCGCTGGGGATGTCCGGGTTCGGGTTCTGGAGCCATGACATCGGCGGATTCGAAGGCACGCCCACTCCGGCGTTGTTCAAGCGGTGGATCGCGTTCGGCCTGCTCTCCTCGCACAGCCGGCTGCACGGCAGCCATTCCTACCGCGTGCCGTGGATGTTCGACGAGGAATCGGTCGACGTGCTGCGCCGGTACTCGAAGCTGAAGGCGCGGCTGATGCCCTACCTGGACCAGGCGGCACGGCAGGCCGTCTCCCAAGGCGTGCCGATGATGCGGGCGATGGTGCTGGAGTTCCCGGACGACCCGGCGTGCACACATCTGGAGCGTCAGTACATGCTCGGCGACAGTTTGCTCGTGGCGCCCGTCTTTTCCGACGACGGTCAGGTCGAGTACTACGTCCCCGAGGGGGAGTGGACGGACCTGCTGACCGGCAGGGCGATATGGGGGCCGCGGTGGATCCGCGACCGGCGGGGCTTCCTGGAGATGCCCATTCTGGTACGTCCCAACACGATCCTTCCTGTCGGAGCCGTCGACTCGAGACCGGGCTACGACTACGCGGACGGCGTCACTTTGCGGATCTACGGCCTCGACGAGGGAACTCAGGTCACGCCGGTGGGCGACACGATGTTCGTCACCCACCGGCACGGTGACGACGTCCGGATCGAAACAACGGTGCCGCCGTCGAACTGGCGGATCCTGCTGGTGGGCGTCCGCGAGGTGCATGCCGTGATCGGTGGCATCGAGGAGTCCACTTCGGATGGAGTTCTCGTCCGGGCAACGGGAGGGGTGATATCCCTGCGAATAACTGAATAAGGCCTCGGGACGGCGCCGGACCGGTGCTGCCCCGGACGGTGATCCGCGGCGCGCAAGCTCGGACAGCAACGGCCCGAGGACGGCCTCGTTGTGCACGACCAGTCCGATGATCTGCTGTTCGCGGCGTCCATCACGATCAACGCGTCGGCGAGCGAGGACGCGGCCACCCGGCGCAGGCCTTCCGGCCCTTCGTCCTCGGTCAGCAGGAGTACGTCATGGTCGTACTTCCGACGGCTGTCGCGGCCACGAACTGCATCACGACCGGCACGTGCGACATCCGCGATGACGACCATCGCCCAATATAGAGAATCATCGAACCGCTTCAACCCAGTCGCAAGTCCGCGCGCACTGATGGGCGCTGTCCACTTCGGAGTGCCTGGCAGCGGAGGGTGACCGCCGGATGGGCCCGGTTGGCGGAGTGCCTTCCCGTGCCCGACTCGATACAGTCCGTTCTGGGAGCGCTCCCAGAATGTGTGCCCTGCCTTTCCCGTCCTGGTGAGCGCCCGTCCTCCGGCGTGCCATAGCGAGGTGACCTGATGAGATTCAGTCCGGCGAGGCGAGTCCTGGTGGGCGTGCTCGCGGCGACGATGATCGCGAGTACGACGGCCGCGGCGCAGTCCTCGTCGCGGGCCGCGGCCTACACCTGGAGCAACGCCGAGATCGCGGGTGGCGGTTTCGTGCCCGGCATCGTGTTCAACCAGACCGAGCCCAACCTGATCTACGCCCGGACCGACATCGGCGGCGCGTACCGGTGGAACCCGGCCACCAGCAGGTGGATTCCGCTGCTTGACCACATTGGACACGACAACTGGGGCCTCAACGGCGTCGCCGGCCTGGCGACGGATCCGGTCGACCCGAACCGGGTATACGTGGCCGCTGGGATGTACACCAACAGCTGGGATCCCCACAATGGGGCCATTCTCCGGTCGACCGACCGGGGCGCAACCTGGCGGTCGACCTCGTTGCCGTTCAAGCTCGGCGGCAACATGCCCGGCCGTGGCATGGGCGAACGGCTGGCCATCGACCCGAACCGCGACAGCGTGCTGTACCTGGCCGCACCGAGCGGGAACGGCTTGTGGCGCAGCACGGACTACGGCGTGACGTGGAACAAGGTGTCCGCGTTCCCGAATCCGGGCAACTACGCACAGGACCCGAACGACCCCAACGGATATCTCAACGACAACCAAGGCGTCACCTGGGTCGTGTTCGACCCACGCACAGGGACCCGAGGCACCACAACCCAGACCATCTATGTCGGTGTAGCGGACAAACAGAACACGTTGTACCGCAGCACGAACGGCGGCTCGACGTGGGAGCGTGTGCCGGGACAGCCGACCGGATACCTGGCACACAAAGGCGCGCTCGACACGGTCAACGGGGTGCTCTACATCGCCACCAGCGACACCGGCGGCCCGTACGACGGCGGCAAGGGCGACGTCTGGAAGCTGACCACCGCCACCGGGCAATGGACACAGATCAGCCCGATCCCATCGTCCAGTTCGGACGACTACTTCGGCTACAGCGGACTCACCATCGACCGCAAGCATCCTGGCACGATCATGGTGGCCACGCAGGTGTCGTGGTGGCCGGACATCATCCTGTTCCGTAGCACGGACAGTGGCGCCACGTGGACCAGGATCTGGGACTGGGCGAGCTATCCCAACCGCACGCTGCGCTACACCCAGGACATCGCCGCGGCACCATGGCTCACGTTCGGCGCCAACCCGCAGCCGCCGGAGCTCACCCCGAAACTCGGCTGGATGACCGAGTCGATGGAGATCGACCCGTTCAACTCCAACCGTATGCTCTACGGCACCGGCGCGACCATCTATGGCACAACGAACCTGACCGCGTGGGACACCGGCGGCAAGATCACCATCAAGCCGGTCGTGGCGGGCCTCGAGGAGACCGCGGTGCAGGACCTGATCAGCCCGCCCACCGGCGCGCCGCTGCTGTCCGCGCTCGGTGACATCGGCGGCTTCCGGCACGATCGCCTCGATGCCGTGCCCGCCAGGATGTTCACCTCACCGGTGTTCACTTCGACCACCAGTTTGGACTACGCGGAGCTGAACCCGGGCTCTGTCGTGCGTGTCGGCTCACTCGACAAGTCCGCGCGCCCCAACGACAACCGTATCGCGTTCTCCACCGACGGCGGATCGAACTGGTGGCAGGGACAGGAACCGCCCGGCGTGACGGGCGGCGGCACGGTCGCGGCCGGCGCGGACGCCGGCCGGTTCGTGTGGAGCCCGGTGGGGACCGGCGTGTACTACTCGGTGGGATACGGCGGATCCTGGACCGCGTCGACCGTCAGTCTGTGACCTGATCGCGGTTCGCGGGCAAGGTGGTCGAATATCGAGCGGTGGCGGGGGCCGACCCGAACAGCTCTCGCATGACCTGCGCGCGGTAGTCGAAGATCGTCTTCA
>CBIMJO010001317.1:0-3500 GCA_966244135.1 uncultured Actinocrispum sp.
GGGCTCGTCCTCGTACTGGGTGTCATCGTGGCACTCCTTCTCTTCGTCCGGCGCGGCCGGACCACCGACGCACGGCCGCAATGGGCCGGCGCGGTCGCCGGGTTCGTCGCGCTGCTCGTGCACAGCGGTTTCGACTTCCTCTGGCACATTCCCGCCCTCCTGCTGACCGCCGGAGTGCTTGCCGGCCTTGCCGGTCCACAAAACGCAAAGGAGACAATGTGAAGGTTCCGTCATTACGCGGCGCTAGATCGGCCAGAGTCATGGCCGTCACCGCCGTCGCAGGGGGCGCGCTGGTCGCCGCGGTGCTCCCGTCCAATGCGGACGTGAGCACCCAGTCGCCGCCGGTGGCGGCCGTCCGGGTGGAGTCGCCCGCGACCCTGGTGGCTCGTGGCGCGGCGATCGCGGCCGAGGTCACCGTCGTCTGCCAGCCCGGCGCCCTCGGTAACCTCAGTCTCGAAGTCACCGAGAACGCCGGCGGCAAGATCGCGAAGGGCTACGGCTCCACCACGGTCACCTGCACCGGCGCGTTCCAGCCGATCACCATCAACGTCACGGCCCAGCCGACCGTGCCCTTCAAGGCGGGAACCGCGTTCGGGGTGGCGAATCTGTTCTTGAGCAGCCAGGGCAGTGGGCAGGCCAAAGACGAGCGGGAGTTCAAGATCGTCCGCGCCTCGTCCAAGCTCGCATGACACGCTGACCCGCGCGTGAGCCGGCGGACTCCCCTGGGGCCGTCCGCCGGCTCACGGGTCTCAGCGGTCCATCAGCGCGAAAACGCCCCAGCCGAGGTATTCACGCTGGTACCGGGCGTGACGCGCAGGAGCCGAGTCGAGCTCGGCACGCATCTGCCCGGCCAGTTCGTCGCCAGGGTTGGCGTCGAGCCAGCGGCGGACGTTGAGCCACTGAGCCGCGACATAGCGGTCCCAGCTGTCCTGGTCGGCTACCACCATCTCCACGACGTCACAACCCAGCTCGCCGAACTGGTCCAGCAGTTCCGGCAGGGCACGGAAGTCGCTTTCGGTTGTGGCGTGACAAGCTTCGACCGTGGTCCGGTCCGGAGGCTGACGGCGCCAGTACGGCTCGCCGACCAGCATCATGCCGCCGGGGCGCAGGCTTCGGCGCAGCAGGTCAACGGTTCCAGCAACGCCATCTCCGATCCAGGTCGCGCCGATGCACGCCGCGATGTCGACCTGTTGCGCGGCAACGTGGTTCGACGCGTCGCCGTGCACAAAGGTCACGCGCTCCGCCACGCCCAGTTCGAGCGCACGTGCCCTGGCCCCGGCCAGGAACACGGTGCTGATGTCCACGCCAGTCCCAGTGATGCCGTGATCGCGCGCCCAGGTGCACAGCATTTCGCCTGAGCCACAAGCCAAGTCGAGCATCCGGCTCCCGGACTGCGGGTTCAGCGCCTCGCCGAGCACAGCCAGCTTCTCGCGAGAGAACGGGTTGTGGATGCGATGACTGCTCTCGCGGATGGTGAAGACACGGGATAGATCCATTCCAGCGCACGCTAGGAGGACCGTGCGTGCCTGTCCAACGGTTATCGCGCGTTGAGGTGGGCCAGGGCGGTGATGATGCGCTCGGCGATGTCGGGGGGCCAGGGGAACGAGACGGTTGACGCTCGTTGGTGCGCCAGGCCGTGCAGGCCGAGCCAGAGGGCGATCGCGTCCGCGTGCAGGTCGGTGCTGGTTGCCAGGCCGGCTGTGACGCAGTCGCTCACTAGGCCCGTGAGCAGGGCTATCGATGCGTCGCCGAGGGTGGACAGATCACTCTCGGTGATGGACGTGTCATCCAGGGCGGGCATCCAGACGCCGCCGAACATCAGCCGGTACCGCGAAGGGTGGTCCTCGGCGAACTGCAGGTAGGCGTGGCAGCCGGCGAACAACCGCTGCAACGGGTCGGTGCCCGCCGCCGCCACCGCGCCGCGCAGTTGCTCCGCCAGACCGGCGAACTCCTGTTGCACCAGGGCCAGCATGATCGACGGCTGATCAGGGAAGTGCCGGTAGATCGAGGGCGCGGCGATACCGACGCGGCGGGCGACGGACCGCAGCGTGATGGCGCTTTCGTCGCCGGTCTCGTCGATCAGCTCGGCCGCGGCGGCCACGATCTCGTCGCGCAGGCGGGCCCCTTCCCCTCGGCGGTTGCGGGAGCGGGTGGCCGGTTGCTCTGACATGGGCGTCAGCTTACATCACAAAACTTACAGATGTTAGCTCTTGCAGTTCGTAGACTTACGTGCGTAACCTTATCGCTGTAAGCACAACTTGCCGGACCAAGGAGCACCCCATGACCACCACCGAGATCGTCCTGCCGGGCAAGGTCGAGCCCACCGGCCTGCAGGTCCAGACCCGCGACCTCCCGGCGCCCGCCGCGGGCCAGGTCGTGCTGCGGATGGACGCGACCGGCGTGTCGTTCGCCGAGCAGCAGATGCGCCGCGGCAAGTACTACGACCAGCCCGTGTTCCCCTTCGTACCCGGCTATGACGTGGTCGGTACCGTGACCGCCGTCGGCCCGGATGTGGACGCTTCGATGGTCGGTAGCCGGTACGCCGCGGTCACCAAGATCGGCGGCTGGGCCACTTCGCTGCTGATCGACGCCGCCGACCTGGTCGCGGTGCCGGACGGAGTGTCCGCGGCCGCGGCCGAGACCATGGTCCTCAACGGGATCACCGCCTGGCAGATGCTCTACCGGTCGGCGAACGTGTTGCCTGGCTCGACGATCGTCGTTCTCGGCGCCAACGGTGGCGTCGGCTCCACTTTGGTACAGCTGGCCAAGCACGCTGGGATGACGGTGATCGGCACGGCGTCGGCACGGCATCACGACACGGTCCGTGAGCTGGGCGCGATCCCGGTCGACTACCGCGACCCGGACATGTACCAGCGCATCCGCGAACTCGCGCCGGACGGTGTGGACGCGGTGTTCGACCACGTCGGCGGCGCCGGACTGCTGGAGTCGTGGCGGCTGCTGCGCAAGGGCGGGTCGCTCGTGTCCTATGGCACCGCGGCGACGAAGAACGAGGACGGCAACTCGCGGCTGCCGGTGCTGAAGTCGGTCGCGCGGCTGCTGATGTGGAACATCCTGCCCAACGGCCGCAGCGCGAGCTTCTACAACTTCTGGGCGGGCCGCCGGCACCTGGACACGTTCCGGGACCGGCTGCGCGAGGACCTCACCCAGGTGCTGCAGCTGCTGGAGAGCGGTGTGCTCACCGCGCAGATCGCCGCGGAGTTCCCGCTCGCCGATGCCGCGGCCGCGCTGACACTGGCCGAATCCCGCACTGTCGCGGGCAAAGTCGTCATCGTGCCCTAGTCATGGACACGGCGCCCCGGCCACGAAACCGCCGAGGGCAGGGCGACCGGCTCCGCGCGGAGATCCTGGCCGCCGCGACGGAACTGCTCGACTCCGGTTGTGCCGTCACATTGCGTTCCGTCGCAAGGAAAACCGGGGTCACGCCACCCTCGATCTACCCGCACTTCCCCGACCAGCGGGCCTTGAACGTCACCTTCTGC